>JAFGPP010000136.1 GCA_016936135.1 Thermoplasmatota archaeon | reverse complement strand
TACTAACTGTGATAAACATGATATTTTCAATGGAACCAAAAAATATTCTCCGATCAGGCGAGAATAGCCATATAAATATTTAAATAGATATATTTATAGATACTTCTATCAGCCTTTTTCTTTGGACTTGTGATAATTTATAACTGATTCTCCTGCACTTTTAAAGGCTCTGGATACACCACCTACCCCTAACTTTATTCCTCCAAAAACTCTTGATACTATCAACATATGGTGGTTCATGTTATTTTTAATTAGTAATTCTACCAAAACTTTACCAGGATGACCTACTTCACTGTCATCTTTAAAAAATTCATTTTTTTTAGATTCAGGAGAAATAAATCTCAGGGCATAACAGTGATGATTGGCTTTTTTATAGAGTCTCTTGTGATTTTTAACTATTTCGTCGATTTCGTCTGTTGAATCAACATCATATAAATGAGCATAGAAACGTGATTTTTTTTCAATGAACTTAACTGCAGCCAGTTCTCTCATCAAAGAAGATAAAACCATTGATTTTAAAAATGTTTTTTGATTTATAAAATAATGTTAACTTTTAATAAAAAATTTTACAATCACTGTCAGGGCTACAATTGTACAATAAGCATTATATAAACATATTTATACATCAGATTTGATAAATATGAAAATCGTGGGACTGCTATCAACACCACAGGAAGCCCAAGAGATACAATTTATATCGAAAATGTGTATTCTCAGAGACAGGATCCATTTTCTTGTCAAAACCCAAAAAATAAAAGAAATGCTAAAAAAGGAAGTTGATTCTGAAGAGTAAAATTAAATAAAGCTAAGATGTTTCATCTGAGTCCAGATGAACTATCATGACTGTTTTAATTATCTCGTCAACTGAGGATCCTGCTGGTACCAATATAAAAAAAGAGCTTTTGCTACAATTAGATTGGGAAGAAATTGGTACTTTTTTTAACAATCCCGTTTATAAAACAATTGCAATTAAAAATGTAATTATGTTATCTATAAATGATAGAACCATCCATCACGAAAATATAGATTTAGAGATTGAAAAACAACTCGGAATCAAGCCGAAACAAGCTATATTTATTTCACGTCATTCTAGTAAAACAGGTCAACCTACCTTAACAACGCATCCTATTGGTAATTATGGAAATGCAGAATTTGGAGGGAAAACAAGAACTATAATACCCTGCCTGCCCAGACTTATGACGCAGCTATTGAGAGAAATAAGTAAGAATGCTAAAAAGGCAGAATTATGTCATGAGGTTTGTTTTGAAGTAACTCACCATGGCCCATTTTTAAGTATTCCAACAATTTATGCTGAAGTGGGAAGCAACGAGGAAGAATGGAAGAAATCTAAACCAGCCTCCATTATTGCCAAGTCCTTGGTCTATTTATTGAATAATTATCTTTACGAGCAAGATCTTCCAAAAGACATTCCTGTACTTGTTGGAATTGGTGGTGGACACTATGCACCTAGATTCACCGACATCATTCTTGGAAAAAATGTTGCTTTTGGTCATATGATACCCACATATCAAATACGAGCCGGAAATATTGATGAAGCAATAATTAAACAAGCAATTGATAAAACACCTAATGCGGCAGGAGTATATTTCCATAGGAAAGCTTTAAAAAAATCTGAAATAACGCATTACAAAAAAATGTGTAAAGAGAATGATATAAAAGTATTTTCAAGTAAGAATTCCTAATCGTTAATCATTTAATGTTACTTGTAGCGACAATATGAGCTTGTCTAACTGGTTCTGGTATTTTAAATTTGGAAAAATGTTTAACAACTTTTAATGTAGTTTCAAAAGAAATATTATTTCCTGGCGATACATAGATAGGTTTCTTGATTTTATTTGAAGCTCTAAAAGCATATCCAACTTTTTTCCCATCCAAAATTATGTCAGTACCGTCAACATTTCCCTTCAGAAGTTTTTTTGCAATTCCAATAGAAGGAATATCAAGAAGCACTCCCGCATATGATGCTATACCAATTCCTCTTGGATGCAGTATGCCATTACCATCAACCATCAAAATTGATGGAGTATTTTTTAGATTTTTAACAACATTTTCAATGATAGGATATTCTCTAAAAGACAAATATGTTGATATATAGGGGAAATTGATTTTTTTAAAAACTGTTTTTTCTTCAATTATCTCTTTTGTCTTATAATCAAAAACTACACAAGCACCACAACATTCTTCAAATTCATTTTCAGGGTATGCAACATCTACTCCCGCAACAGTTACGATTTCCTCAAATTGATCCTCCAACTTGATTTGTTTTCTTAATTTTAGCTGTTCATTTAATAGAGTCCTCAAAGGATATTCGGTTTTGAACTCATCAAAAAAAACGTCCTTAAAATTTACAATTGATCCGTCTGATACTTTTACATTATCCTCATTTAAACGGCGAATTTTATCATCGATTCCAAGATCAAATCCTCCCAGTTTTCCATCAGAATAAACAATCTTAAAACAAGGCATATTATCAGGATCGGGATTTTGGTTCATCATTCTTCCAACTGCACGAGCAGCAATTGAATCGCCTAAAGCCTTTGCCACTGCCCCATATGTTGAAACTCTACCATGAGGAATTTGTCTAACAAGATTGTATGTGTAATTAAAAAGATCCACGAGCAAATCAATTAAAATTTATAATAAATAATTTTCCTTTTTAAGTAAAGAATTTTGCTAGATTAGTAAAACAAATTATTATAATAGTGTTGGATATTGTTTAAACCTATAATTGTATCAAATATTTATCAGATTATTTTTCGTCGATGAAATCACAGAAAAAAATGCCAATGAACAATGATTCAAAATGTTAAATCAATAGTTAGGGGATAAAAATTGGATAAAATAAAATTCCTAGGAACCGCTGGAGCAAGATTTGTTGTAACACACCAATTAAGAAAGTCGGGTGGCATCTGGCTTTCCCTGGATAATACAAATATTCTCGTTGATCCGGGTCCAGGTTCACTTGTAAGAGTACTATCAAGCAAACCAAGATTGAATCCCACTGAACTAGATGGGATAATCTTAACCCACAGGCACATTGATCATTCAAACGACATTAACATTATGATAGAAGCAATGACCGACGGCGGATTTAAAAAAAAAGGTGTGGTATTCGCACCTAGTGATGCAATAGATGAAGATTCAGTGATTTTGAATCATTTTAGAAATTTGCCTGAAAAAATTGAAAAACTTTATGAAAAAGGTGATTACAAAATTGGAAATATCGGATTTTCCACACCCATAAGACATCGGCACGGAGTTGAAACCTACGGGCTCAATATATTTGGCAAAAAATCATCAGTATCTATAATTTCCGACACTCAATACTTTGACGGGCTTGAAAAATATTATACAGGTGATGTTTTAATTTTAAACGTTGTTTTACTTGAAAATAAACCCGGTATCCAGCATATTTCTATCAAAGATGCAGAATATATTATATCAAGAAATAAACCAAAATTAAGTGTTTTAACTCATTTTGGGTGGAATTTATTAACGAAATCCAAGCCTTGGGAGTTGGCAGAATCGCTATCTAAAAAAATTGGTGTAAAAATTATTGCCGCAAGCGATGGAATGGAGATAGATCTAAACAAATATCATTAATGCAGATATTACATACTCTTTTTATAATCTGGGACCTATTCAACTCCGTGGAAAAGGATCTGGCCGCAGAAATCAAAGAATTGAATCAAAGAATAAATGAGCTAGAAAAAATGCTCTCTAGCTTATTTAAACCTCTTTCCGATGTAACAAAAACAACCAGAAATTATCTTAGATTGACTGCACTATTGCTTGACCATGGTGGCCTAACCCCAGACATTATTTTGCCAGAAGTTAAAGATCACATTTCTAGAGAAATAGTTCGAGTTCTTATGGACAGAAGTGAACAAAATATATCACAGATTACGATGCTAGTGAGAAATAAAAGAGGAACCGCATCAAGAAGGATTATAAGAGAAAAACTAAATGAATTAACAGATAAAAAAATAATTAAAAAACAACAGAAAGGGTCCCGATATGTATATAGTATTACAGATGATGTAGTTAAAAAATGGTCAAAAATTCTGGGTTTGAATATCTAAAATTGGAGGTAAATAAAAATGCGTGAACATGATGGAATGCCTGATCCAGAAAAGATAAAAGAAATATTAGACGTTGTTGCTGAAAAAATTCCAGGGCTACTTAGAGAACTAAGCAGTTTATTATACAGTCCTAAGAGTGCAAAACAATTTGCCGAGGCAGCAGCTACATTTTATAAACAACTAAAGGAAGCCGGCATGAACGATCAACAAGCCTTTGAACTCACAAGCCAATATTTGTCAACATTAAACATTGGAAATATGATCGGCAAATTTGGGAATAGTAGAAACGAATAATTAAAAAATATTAACACCATTATGGAAAAAAACAAATCTGCAAAAGATTTTCCCAGATATATTTGTGCAATTATACCATTGCTTCCTTCAATTATTTTTAGAACCGGGTGGGCATTTCTTGGTTATAAGAGAGAGGCTAAAAAAGGAGGAGTAATTTTTTATAAAGAATTAATAAATCAAAAAATCGACAAAAAAACTGCTACTGATCTTACAGATATCTATCTAAATGGTAGTAAAATCTTTCAAAATATACTAAAATTTCGGTATTAGCCGGATTTTTAAAAAGGGTCAGTGAAAAACGCGTCTAACTATCTGAATGAGTAATGGAAGTTAAACCTATGAAACCAAAATATACAGATTCTTCTGAACAAAAAACAAAGGGGGTAAAAACCCTTCTTGGTGATCCTAAAAAGGCAATTATTACTCTTGCGATACCAATGATAATTGCAATGTCTGTACAGACAGTATATAATTTTGTTGATGCCTTATGGGTCTCTGGTTTTGGTTCATATATATTTTCTAGTGAATTCATTGAAGGAACTGGAAAAGTAGCTCTCGCAGCCATTGGTTTTATTCTTCCTTTTTATATGATGGGGATTGCCATATCAACCGGCTTGGGTGTAGGTAGTTCATCTGCCGTATCTCGCAGAATAGGCGCTAAGGACAAAATTGGTGCCGATAGTGTTGCAATTCATTCTATAATTCTAACTTTAATAATTGGAGTTATTTTTACGATTTTTTTATTTTTTAGCGCCGAAGTAATCATGGGTTGGATTGGTGCGGGAGAATCATTTGATTATGCAATTTCTTATGGAAAAATAATTTTTGCTGGAAGCATTGTTATATTTTTTCTTAACATTGCAACTGCTCTGTTACGTGGTGAAGGAGATGCTAAGAGAGCAATGTATGCTCTTATTTTTGGTGCGGTTTTGAATATTATTTTAGATCCGATTTTCATTTATACTTTAAAACTAGGAATTGCAGGAGCAGCATATGCTACAGTTTTATCAATGATTATTACCTCAATTATAATGATTTACTGGCTATTTTTTAGAAAGAATACTTATGTCAATTTTAGATTTAAAAATTTCAGGTTTAAAAAAGATGTACTATATGACATATTTAAGGTTGGGCTTCCCGCCTCATTTCAACAACTCACAATATCGCTTACTATGATTGTTATTAATTATATTATCATAAATCTTGCTTTTGCAGGAGATGCGGGAGTTGCTATCTATTCCACTGGTTGGAGAGTTGTTACCATCGCTGTTTTACCACTTTTGGGACTTGCAACAGCTGTTACATCCGTTACTGGAGCAGCATTTGGTGCAAAAGAATATGAAAAACTAAAAACTGGTTTTATTTATTCTGTAAAATTTGGGTTAATTTTAGAGATCATTATTGCAGTATCCGTTTTCTTATTGGCACCTTTTATTACTCTTATATTTACAACAGGTCAAGGCTCACAGGAAATCGCAAGTGATTTAGAGATGTTTATAAAAATTTCTTGCTTCTTTTATCCAGGTGCTGCCTTTGGCATAGTTGCATCTGCGACTTTTCAAGGGATTGGAAAAGGATTCAATTCATTAATTGCCTCATCTCTTAGAACTATCATACTGACTCCTATTCTTGCTTCCATTTTTTGTTGTGTTTTATTTATTGGTTTGAATGGAATATGGTGGGGTATTGTCATTGCAAATCTTTTAGGATCAACCATTGCATTTGCGTGGGTAAGATTTATTATTTCAAGAATGCAAAAACAGCCTGACTATTTAGTTGAATAAATTATTTTAAAAAAGATAGATTTTTTAATTTTAGCAAGATTGAAATGAAATTACAAATGAGCAGAATAATAAAGGAAGTAAAAGACACACTTAAAGAAACATTGTCCACAACATGGACACTTCTTAAAATCATGATACCGATTAGTATCATTATCAAATTACTCTCGGGATTGGGTTTTGTAGATATTATCGGCAACACTCTTTCTCCTTTTATGGAAATTGTTGGTCTATCTGGAGAACTAGGTTTAGTTTGGGGTGCTGCAATGATTACAAACATTTATGGTGGGCTGCTTGCATTTTCAACACTTGCAATAAGTCATAGCTATAGTGTAGCTGAAGTTACAGTTTTAGCAACAATAATACTTATTGCCCATACGCTTCCAATTGAGCTTAGAATTGCACAAAAAGCTGGGGTTCGGCTTTGGTACATGTTAGCTTTGAGGATTGGTACTGCGTTTATGCTTGGCTGGATTCTTAATAAAATATTTACAACTTTTAACTTATACAATGATTCGGCCAAAATAATCTGGAATCCAGGAAAAATCGATCCTTCCATAACTGGAATTATCATAAATGAATTGAAAAACTACGCTTTGATTTTTTTAATAATACTTGGATTAATGTTATTAATCAAATTATTGAAAATTTCTGGATTTATTGACAAATTAAACAATCTATTAGAGCCGGGACTGGAGTTTTTAGGCATGAGTAAACAATCCGCACCCGTTGCAATAATCGGGATGACCCTTGGCCTTTCATATGGTGGTGGCATACTATTAAACGAGACTAAATCTGGAAAATTAACAAAAAAGGACATTTTCATGTCATTTTCTCTAATGGGACTATCCCATAGTCTTATCGAAGATACCTTGTTAATGCTATCCATTGGGGCATCCATTTATGGAATTCTTATAGGTCGATTGATTTTGACCATCGCGATTATGTTAATTTTAATTAAAATAATAAGTAAAATTTCAAGGCAAAATTTTCAAAAATATCTTATCGCAAAACCATTAAGAAGAGTAATAAAAAAGGAGTGAATCTAAACATCTATCAATTTATCATCAAACTTAAATGCCTTTCCACCGACCATTACATTATTGTCCTTCACCTCTACAAAAACTCTACCTGGCCTGCCAATAATATCTCCCTGTTCACATATAACTTTGTCATCGCTTATTATATTGTTTTTAAGAAGATAACTTACTACTGCCCCATTAGCCGTACCAGTCACTGGATCTTCGTTAACTCCATATACAGGCGCAAAATTTCTTGCATTATAAACTGAGATTGGTTCAACAGTTTCAAAAGTAAAACAATGTATACTACCAATATCTAATTTTTTGCACAAAGTTTTAACTTTTTCAAAATCGGGTTTAATATCTTTCAAAAACTGAAATGATTTTATGCATACGGGGAGTGTAAAAAGACCTGTTGATACAATTTGTTGAGGAAGATTTCGGTCAATACTTTCAATTTTTATATTTAGTGCGCTGGAAAGGTCGCGTATATCCAAATGTATATCTTTTAATTCTGGTGATGCTTGTTTCATCATAACCCTTTCTACAATACCTTCTCCATTAACCTCAATTGAAATTGGAAGTATACCTGCCTTGGTTTCTTGGGTTAAAATTTTGTTTTTATTACAAATTATATGACCATCCTTGACCATATAAAAAAATGTAGCAATTGTTGCATGCCCACATAAATCAACCTCTAATATAGGAGAAAAAAAACGCACTTTGTAATCAGATGTTTTTCCTGGAAAGACGAATGCCGTTTCTGAAACCTTTAAAATTTTTGTGACCCGGGTCATCTGCTTATCGGTTAGTTTTGGAGAATTCAAAACAACTCCAGCGGGGTTACCGCCATTTGCCTCAGAAGTGAATGCATTTACAATACTTGCAACAACTTTCATTTATATTATCCTTAAAGCAATTACCTTCGAAAATTCCATTCTTCTTTTGAAAATCTGGCATATTCGTAGGATTTTGCTAGCTTTTTTTCGAATTCAGTAATTTCGCCTTTGACCAGGTCAACATCAAATTCTTCCTCAAATCCGACTTTTAACGCATTGGCGACATCATCAAATAACGGTTCTTTTCCAATTACATGTTTTATTGATGTAACGCGTTGTTTAACATCCTCAATTAATTTATCCTTAATTTTTTCGTTTGAAACTTTAAGCAAACTAAACATTTTTTCAACATCTACATCAGTTATTATTGTACCATGTTGCAAAACTGTATTTTCTTTGCGTGTTTGTGCATTTCCAGATATCTTTTTCCCATTTGCAATTATGTCATTAATTGGTACATATTTACTCTTAATATCCAACTTGTCCAAACCTTTTATTATCGCACCACAAATTCTTGAATAACTTTTTAAGATATTTTTTGGCATACTTGGATGAGATTCTGGAACAACAATACTGTATGTAACTTCCTTTTCATGAAATACTGCTCCTCCGCCAGTAATTCTACGAACGTAATCTACACCAAAATTTTTACATTGTTCTATATCAACCTCCTCGTTTAGACTTTGAAAATAACCTATTGAAATTGCAGACGGTGTCCATCCATAGAATCGAACAGTGGGTGGAACTTTACCTTCACGATTAGCAGATAGAATCGCATTGTCTAATGCCATATTAACGAATGCATTATTATGACCAGTATTCAACAATCTCCATTGTTCTTTCATTTGAGACACATCATTATTCCTTTTACTAGACCTTCACAGTCTAAACCAATAAACTGTATGTCATATTTTTGAATTATTGATTGTATTTTTTTCGATAAAATATTCTCATTTAGAGACACATTTTTCAATTCTTTTTCTAAAAGTTCGATTGATTCCTCAGGATAAGCAAAGAAATCACCCATAATTGAAATTTTATCAATTAATTCTTTATTTTCATTGTATTCTAATGAAATTTTCAGTAATTTCCCTTGAGGTACTTTATAGGTTGAGTTTGCTTTCATCTCTTAATGAAATTATGATATGAATTAAATATCTATTGTTTTGGATACAAAAATACTTCTTCAGCATGATATGAACTACGCACGAGCGGACCAGATACTACACTATTAAAGCCGAGTTTTAATCCAATTTTTTTAAATTCATTAAATTCTTCAGGATTATAATATTTTTTAATTTCTGCGTGTTTTTTGCTAGGCTGAAGATATTGCCCAACAGTAAGAATTTCAACTTCAGAATTACGTAGATCTTTCATTGTAGAAATTATCTGCTCCTTTGTCTCCCCAAGACCAACCATAAAGCCAGATTTTGACTTAACTGAGGGGGCATATTTTTTAATTTTTTTCAATAAATTTAGGCTTAGCTGATAATTTCCTTCTGGTCTAATTTTTGGAAACAATTTCTCAACCACTTCAATATTGTGATTTAAAACATCTGGTTTTGCTTCAAGAACTATTTTAAGAGATGGTTCATCTCCTTTAAAATCTGGAATCAGTGCTTCAACCCTGCAATTTGGATTAGTTTTTTTAATCTCTCTGATTGTATTGTAAAAATTGAGCGCACCTCCATCAGCCATATCATCTCTTGTTACAGATGTAACAACAACATAAGACAACCCAAGTGTTTTTACACTCTTTGCAACTTCTTCAGGTTCATTTAGATTTACAGTCTCAGGTTTTCCATGACTGACATTACAATATCTACAATTTCTCGTACAAATATCACCTAATATTAAAAAAACTGCAGTACCGCGATTGAAGCATTCTGCAATATTTGGGCACCTTGCCTCTTCACAAATCGTGTGTAACTTTGCATTTCTTAATAATGATTTCATTTTTGAATAATTAGGGCCACTGCCAATTTTTACTTTTAACCAATCCGGATGCCGACGCATTTTTTATTTACCTTTTTATTTTATGTCTTGCCTATTAGAATAAACTATTTAAAATAATTTATACGCCCATTGTGACTCTCAATAAATCGCGAAGACCCGGCGAAAAACCTAAAATAAGTATTCCTATCTTAATTAAGCCTACCAGATTAGCATGGTTTTTTAACTCATCTTTATAAAGAATATCAAAAACATAAATTACAATAATTATCAAAATGAATTTTACGATGGGAAAAAGGGGCGGCCATAGTTCCATCAGGAAATTAGAAGCTGGATGTTTTTCAATATATTTTGGGAGACCCATATTCAGAGGATCGTATATGCTAACATAACTGGTGAGACCGTCAACCATATGCCCAACAATTATTGATAGATTTAATGGGTTTTTATAAACAGAAATATCTTTTTGAGATTTTGCAAATCTTGGAAAAAAATATACAATAACAGCAATTAGGGTAACGATTCCTGTTATTAACAAAAAAACATCAAAACGCACACCACTTGAATTACCCCATTGGTATCCAGCAATCCATTGAGAAATAAGAATAAGAAAGGGAGATAGAAGTATTACTCCCCCGGTAAACAAAATTGTATTTGTTTTAAAGTATTTTTTTTTCCATTTTTTTTCGATAAAATATCCAATTATAAGGAATAAAATAGCATAACCGGCAATCTGGATATATATAAATGGAGATATAAAAAAATATACAATTGGGGAAGAAAAATATCCGGTATCTTCCAGTACTCTTGTAACAGGACCAAATAGAATATAGGGCATTAGAGATAAACAAAAAATCCAATCTATTGATATTTCAATTTTTTTTAATAACTTATAGATAAGGAAAAGTGAAACTACCAATATTATTCCATAGGTCAACTCAGAAACTATGGTGTAACCTTCCCTTGCCTCGATTCCGTTATGAATGGCTGTTGCCATTGTCGGGTCAGCATCAGCAACTACTGGCCCCCAATAATATTTCCATATCCATTGATCGTAAAAGATATTTGGATATAAAATACAACCAATCACAATTATTGCAATTATTGACAGAAAAATTGCGATCGAAATTGAATATATTTGCTTTGTAGACAATTGTTTGAAATTTATCATTTTATATTTAAGTGTATAAAAATCAACATTTTTACTATTGCGGTTATTTTTTTAAAATATAAATCGACAAGTTTTTTACTATAGATTTAAATATTATAAAAATAACAATATAATAATATATTGGTACTGGAATATGACACAAAATCAAGACATATCAATTAAACAAGCCGTTGAGGAATTATTACAGACAAATCTATTCAAAAATATTGAGAGAAGAAATAACAAACAATTTGCTGAAAAACTAGCTGTCTGGCTTCTAAGATATATAATCGTGGTTTCTTCGATGAAAGAAGCTTTAAAAATCGATTTAGAGTCGGTTTTGTTAAACATCCATGGTGAGCGATTTAAACAAATACTTGAGATTACCGAAAGAACTTTCCAACAAAAAAGGATGGATGATGATAATTATCAATCCTACATATGGTAATTAGGTAATTATAAAAAAAGAAGGGGATTATTTATCAAAATATCTTTTTTAATATCTTTGTTGCTGCGAAAAATAACTGCGCCAATATTCTCGTAATTCATCTAATGTCTTATCTAGAGTAATAGTATCTGAAATTTTATAAATACAATTTACAGGTATTGGCATAATCGTGTTGTTTGGCATGTTCCAAGTGTAGGTTAGATAAGGATCAAGGAAACATCCATAGTTTTTAAACCTGCCGTCACTTTCAAACCAACCATAAAAGATGCCAACTCTTGATGAGTTTCTGTCATACATAGGTTTTTCGATAAGATCATCAGTTGGATATGAATATTTTCCAAAATTGAAGGCTCTTTTCCAATACCATCCCAATTCTTCAACCGTTTTGCATAACATTACACTAGTTCCAACTTGTCTTATGTATTGACTGTAAATAGGAACCAATTTGTTAGTACCTCTAAAATATTCGAATCTAGTGACCTCATTTGGTCTAACTCCAAAGAAATATCCAGGATTGACCCTATTCCAACTATTCCATGCTTTGTCTATAATACCAATAGTCTTTCCATTTGCATCAACTACATCCTTGCCAACTAACTCTCGAGGATTTGAAATATTCATTCTCCATCTCTCCTAGTTAATAATCTCGAAATTAATTTAGGAATTTAAATTTTTCTAAATAATATTGTAACTTACGTAACCATTAAAATTTTTATATTTTCAGGACATGTAAAATATCATTTGAAATATTCAATTTCTACTTATATTTGGAGAAAAATTCCAGATTTATACGAATTTAATCAGAATAACATAAAAATTAAATACAGATGCGATTGTTTACCAATCATTGTATGGAAAGATTCACAAAATCTAAAACAATGGTTTTTCCAAGAGAAATTATTGTCGGGCACAATACTACTTCTCAAATAGCCGATCTTTGTAATCGAATCGTTAGAGGAAACTCTGCATTAATTGTTGCTGATAAATTAACAAAGAAAATTTCGGGGGACGAAATAACAAAAATATTGAATAAGGCCAATTATAACACAAAACAGAAAATTATTGGTCAAGCAACAGTTGACGAAGTAAATAATTTAATAGATTTTGCCAATAAAAATGACGTGGATATATTAATTGGTGTAGGTGGGGGAAGTGTAATAGATGTGACTAAACTTACTTCATATGAAATTAAAAAACCATTTGTCAGTGTACCTACATGTGCATCGCATGACGGAATAGCCTCCCCAAGAGCCTCCTTAAAACACAGGGCAGGTTCTGTATCAAAAACAGCTGTTTCCCCAGTGGCAATCATTGCAGACACTTCAGTAATTGTTAAGGCACCCTATAGAATGTTAGCATCAGGATGTGCTGATGTTATATCAAATATCTCTGCAGTAAAAGACTGGAAACTTGCTGCGAAACTAAAGGATGAAGAATACAGTACACATGCAGCAGTTTTGGCTACGACTGCTGCTGAACTTATAATTGATCATTCAGATGAAATTGGACCAAATATTGAAAAATCCGTTTGGTTTGCAGTAAAAGCTATGATAATTTCTGGTGTAGCTATGAGTGTTGCTGGAAGTACTAGACCTGCTTCAGGTGCTGAGCATATGTTCTCGCACATGCTAGATCATCTTGGTCCAGGAATTTTACTAAAGGGAAGAAAGGGAAAAAGACCCCTACATGGAGAACAGTGTGGAGTTGGAGCTATTATGATGGAATGTCTTCGTGAGGGGGACTGGGAGAAAATAAGAGACACTTTGAAAAAAATCGGCGCACCTACAACTTCCCAAGAACTTGGCATTTCGAAAAGAAAAATAATCGAGGCTCTTGCAAGAGCGCAGGAAATTCGGCCTGATCGATACACTATACTTGGCGAGACTGGATTAACAGAAAAAGCAGCAAAAAAACTAGCGATTAGAACTGGGGTGATTTAATACCTCTTGTGACTCTAATTGGAGAAAACCAAGCAATAGAAAATGGTGAGTTTAGATATATTGGGCCGATTAATGAATGTCGTTCATGCAAACTCAAAACCGTTTGTTTTAATCTAAAAATTGGCAGAACATATAAAATTATTAAAGTCCGAGATAAGAGACATAATTGTAATCTCCATGAAGGAAAAGCAGTTGTTGTGGAGGTTCAGGAACTTCCAATTATTGTCTCCATTGATAAAAGATTATCAGAAGGAAGTATTACAAAAATTGAGCCGAAAGAGTGTAAAATGATTAATTGTATTAATTACGAAATCTGTCATATTGCCACCGTTCACAACGACAAAACATATCGCATTGTAAAAATATATGAAAGTCTCGAATGTCCCCTTGATTATGATTTAAAAAGAGCGGAGCTAACAGATTAAAATTCAATGACAAATGATGTTTGCGATTAATCCATCATCTCCAGTAAATAATTCATCTCCAAAAGTCCCTGCTTCATCCTTTATCATTTTTACCCAGTTGTCAAAAAAATTCATTGAATTGTTATGAGTATTGTCAGTTATCTGAGCAACACCTACACATACTATCGATGTTCCAGATGTACCACAATTCCAAACCTCACCAATTATTCTGATATCTTCATCTCTTAAATTCGTTTTATCAGTTCCATTGTAAATAATAAATAATGATTCATGACCATTTTCTAATGTACGTCTGCCTAGCAACTTACTATCATTATCCAGTAAAATACTATCCAAGGAAGTCTGTTCAATAGCATCTGTTATTTTTTTCTGCAGATCTTCTTCTCCAGCCATAAATAAAGATTTAATTGTAGTTATAGAAAGATATGCGGGGTGACTACCACCAGTCTTATAAACTAAACGACCGAATTTTTCAATTTTGAAAGGATTGGATTCGATTATTCTTTCATTAAGGTCCTCGTGCCATTGAGAACCTAGAACTGAATCAGGAACATACGCCAATACCAGGTTGTTATTCGTAAATACAATTGTTAAAAAAATAATTATTACGAAAAATACAGCTATAAGTGCATATATCTTTGTTTCACCAGCTACCCTATCTTCGACCACATTATTTAATTGCCAAGTATCTACTTTAACTTAACGATAAGATTAAAAAAATGCTTTTTTGATAGATAATTTTTTATTTCATATAGAAAAATTAAATCGATTTAATGCACTGTGCGATTTCTTCCCTCTTATCCTTTTCAAGTGGTAAGGTAATAGATGCTTTCCAACCCTTTGTCCCGTCTTGGAGGTAATATCCTCGAGCAATAGATACGAATTCGTTTTCTCCTCTTTCTGACAATACTTTTTTTCTGGATATCTCGATAAAATTGTTGCCAAACTTTATCTCTTTTGCCTTAATAGTCTCGAACTCCACCATTGTACTCACCTCAGGCAGTTAATACATTTTACAAGACCCAATAACGCACTATATATTATATATTTACGATAAAGATGTTTTTAAAAATTTTGAAAAAATAAGAGATTATTTTTTAATTCCTACTTCCCTTCTAATTAATTCTACCTTATCTGTTCTTTCCCATGTAAAATCTGGATCGTCCCGTCCGAAATGACCATAGGCAGCTGTTTTTGTAAATATTGGCCTTTGAAGATTGAAATATTCAATAATTTTTCTAGGAGTAAGAGGGAAAAATTCCCTTACAATTTTTTCAATTTTTTCTATTGTTGTCTTATTTGTTCCAAAACAGTCAATATTTATCGAAACTGGCTCGGCCACACCAATAGCATATGCCAATTGGACCTCGCATCTTTCTGCAATACCGGCAGCTACAATATTTTTTGCAATGTATCTTGCCGCGTATGCAGCACTTCTATCCACCTTTGTTGGATCCTTACCAGAAAAAGCACCGCCACCATGTCTACCAATTCCTCCATAGGTATCAACAATAATTTTTCTTCCTGTAAGACCAGCGTCTGCATAAGGGCCTCCTCTCACAAATGAACCTGTTGGGTTTATATGATAAATTGTATCTGTGTCAGTCCACTTTTTGCATACTGGTTTTACAACTTTCTCAATAATGTCCCTGTAAATTCTATCATGTGATATACCACCGTCATGCTGAGTTGACACAACAATAGTGTCGGCTCTTAATGGTTTTCCTTTTTCATCATATTCAATTGATACTTGGGCTTTTCCATCTGGTCTCAAATATGTGAGTTCCTTACCTTTTCTTACTTCAGCAAGTTTTTTTGTAAGTTTGTGGGCTAACGAAATTGAAAGCGGCATGAATTCCTTTGTCTCGTTGGTGGCGTAGCCGTACATCATTCCTTGATCCCCTGCACCCTGATCCTTATGTAGACCACTAGTAATCCCCTGAGAAATATCCGGACTCTGTTCTGTAATCTGCACCCATACAGAACATGTTTCCCATTCTATTCCATATTCAGATTTAGTATAACCAATTTCCTTTATAGTGTTTCTAACAATCCTTGGTATATCAATATAACCTCTCGTTGTCATTTCACCAAAAACCATAACTCCTCCGTTTTTGGTAGCAGTCTCAATAGCAACTCTTGAACAATTATCCTGTCTCAATGCTTCATCTAAGATTGCATCGGATATCAAATCACACATTTTATCTGGATGTCCCTCTGTTACAGACTCGGAACTAATAACAAATTTTTTTTTCATGATATCGACCTATTAACCTTTTAAATTCTGTAGAAACCTGAAAACTGCACCTTGGTTATTAATTTTTTTAAAAAACAGTTAAAGCTGAAATTTTAATTAAAACTATCTGTTGATTTTTCTAGTTGTCCATGTATCTTCCGAAAGATTGTCATATATGGATTCTTCTGATATATCTTTGGCTGGTTGAATATTATCAGTAAGTGTTGTACGATAATTTTTGTTTTCATCTTTGGCGTAGGCGAGTATAGTATTTTTCTTTAATTGCCAATAGTGGGTTCTCCATTCCCTGCCATCATATAATGTTGTTTCCTCTCTTTCAGTCACGAGCATGCCCTCTTCTTCCAATATGTAAAATAATTGTCTGTCTTCTGGATCAAGTACGTTATCAATAACCCTATCATCATAGCCAAAAATATCTAGAACAAAACCCGCATCTCTGCGGGCTTCATCTATTCCAACTCCCACTCTATTTGCAATTGCCTTTGACAAAGCATCAAGTGTTATAATAGACATATTTTAAAACCTCTTCTTGTTTCTTATTTATTGGATTAATTAATTACAATAACATTCGTGAAATTTTGCCTCATACTCTTTGTAGCAGGTTATATATATAATTTTCGCTTATTTCAAATTTTTTCCACGCATTTAGAAAATTTAGTTTAATTTTAACCTGAATTATAATTACTGTAAAGTCAATTTTTATAATCCTTAAGCTAAACTTTGATTTGGAAATTAAGCCTAAGGAAAAACTTAAAATAAACAATTAATTTCCAAGCACCAACTTACATAAGATTAATAAACCTTTAAAAGGTAGCAGACAATGATATGGATGAAGAAGAGTTAATAAAAAAACACTCTGGAGAGTGGATTCTTTTTTTTAACGATGAAATCGTTGATCATAGCAACAATTTAGAGAAAATGCTTAGACTAGCAGATAAAAAGTTTCCTTCAGAAAAATATCCAGACGATTTAATTAAAATATCAAAAGTATTATCTGGAGATATTCGTTTACTCTAATTTATGATGCCTCCTGAGTTTGTATTTGAATACTGTCGCTATCCTATTATACCAGTTAGATTTAAATACAAAGACAAAAAAACACCCTTTATTGATGCTTTGTTAGATTCTGGCGGTGATTTTATTGTAATACCAATGCCAATCGCACAATATCTTGATTTAAAACTAAAAAAAGCTGGACACGTAGATACCGCAGGAGGAAAAGCAACATTATTCAAATCTAAATTAACTATGACAATAGGTGATAAGAAAGACATGGCAATTTATGAAGATTCAGAAATTCATATCTCTGCAAGGGACGACATTCCAATTCTTCTTGGTAGACAACCTATATTTGAAGACTATGAAATAACTTTTAAAAAGCATAAAAATCAAATAATTCTAAAACCAGTAAAAAATTAAAAACTTAATATATTTGAATATAAATAATTAAGACTTATTAAGAATTCACATAAAATATATATATAGGAATTAAGATAGGCGGTAAACTGTTTCACAAGTCAATTAAGATAGAGTGTAATTGTTATTAGAGTGTAAAATGGGTTGAGTCCGGGGGCCTAATTAGGGCCTGTAGCTCAGCTAGGTAGAGCATCTGGCTTTTAACCAGGTGGCCAAGGGTTCGAATCCCTTCAGGCCCGCTCAATTTATCATCTACTAGGAGGAAAAAACGCGCAATGGCTACCGAAAAAAAACAAAATTTCGATATCATGAATCACGAGTTAGTGCCTTTTCACACAATTTTATCTGATCATGAAAAGGGAGAATTACTCAAAAAATATCATGTTGAAACTAATAATTTGCCAAAGATACTTGATAACGATCCTGTATCCGTTTTTATTGGAGCTAAACCAGGACAAATTGTGAAAATTGTTAGAAAAAGCAATACCGCAAAAGAGGCAATATCCTATAGACTTGTGATTGAAAGCGAATAGTTAATTTGAGAAATTTAGGTGTTTATTATGAGAAATCTTGTTGATGCTTTTTATAGAGAGCGCAGTATAGTAAACCATCAGATTGCCTCTTATGATGATTTTCTTGATCGTAGGCTGCAAAATATCGTGGATAATACAATTATTGGTCAAGAAGAGGAAATGGAAAAGGGATTTATTTATCCTGAAATAGAAGGTTATAAGATCAAATTCGGAAGAATTTCAGTTGGCAAACCAGAGGTAAAAGAGGCAGATGGTACAATTAGAGATTTAACTCCTATGGAAGCCAGGCTTAGAGACTTAACTTATGAAGCACCATTATTTTTAGAGTTTATTCCTGTTAAGGACGACGTCGAGTACGAACCTGAAGAGGTAAGAATCGGTGAACTGCCGATAATGATAAAATCCAAGGCTTGTAACTTAGCAAAACGAACATTAGAACAACGATTAGATCATGAGTTGTCTTATAATGATTACAGAAAGGAGCTTCAAAAAATGCAAGAAGATCCTCTGGATCCTGGTGGTTATTTTATTAGTAACGGTACGGAACGTGTATTAATCACAGTTGAGGATTTAGCTCCAAATAGGGTTTTGGTTGAAAAAACAAGTAGATATGGAACATCAATTGAAGTTGCAAAGGTATTTTCACAGAAGGAAGGTTATCGAGCACTAACAGTTGTTGAGAAGAAAAAAGATGGGATGTTAATGGTTTCTTTACCAACAACGTACGGTCAAATTCCACTAATGATATTACTCAGAGCTTTAGGAATGGAAAACGATGAGGAAATCGTTGATGTAATCAGCGTCGATCCAAAAATGGAGCCTTATGTCCTTGCCAATATTGAAGAATGCGCAAATATCTATGGAATCACTACAAAGGAGGAGGCTATTGCCTACCTCGGTAAAAAATTTGCAGGTGGCCAGGCAAAGGAATACAGAATAAAGCGTGTTGAAACTTTAATGGATAGAAATCTTCTCCCCCACCTGGGAAGTGAGCCTACAGATCGATTGACAAAAGCAATTTTCATGGCACGTATGGGTATGGCTGTTTTGGAGCTAGCATTGGGAAAAAGGGAGGAAAACGATAAAGATCATTATGCCAACAAAAGGCTGAAACTTGCAGGTGATTTAATGGAGGATCTTTTCAGAGTGGCATTTACTGCTCTTTGCAAAGATCTTAAATATCAAATCGAAAGAATACATGCAAAAGGAAAGGAAATTCGAATAAGTTCCTCACTGCGATCTGATGTATTAAGTCAGAGAATTCATCATGCACTTGCTACTGGTAACTGGGTTGGTGGTAGGGCGGGTATTTCACAACTGCTGGATAGAACAAGTAATCTTGCTGTTTTAAGTCACTTAAGACGTGTAACATCCCCGCTTACCAGATCACAACCACATTTCGAGGCAAGAGATTTGCATTCTACTCAATGGGGACGACTATGCCCAAATGAAACACCGGAGGGACCAAATTGTGGTTTAGTAAAAAATTTAGCCCTAGCAGTTGAGATTTCAGAGGGGTTTCGTGAAGAAGAAGTTGAAAGTATTCTAAAAGATCTAGGAATAAGGGAAATTTCAAAAAAATCCACTGGTACTAGAGTTTACTTAAATGGGGATCTTATAGGCATGCATCTAAATGGGAAAGAACTCGTGGATAAATTACGTGAAAGAAGGCGAAAAGGACTATTAAACAATGAAGTAAATATTGCATATTACGCAGAGGAAAACGATGTAATTGTAAGTTGTGATTGCGGCAGACTTAGACGACCTTTAGCAGTTGTTGAAAAGGGAAAGCTAATGATTACCAAAAAAGATTTAGACGATTTACAAAGTAATAAGAAAAAATGGATTGATTTAGTAAACGAAGGATTAGTTGAATACATTGATGCAGAGGAAGAGGAAAACACTCTCATAGCCCTTCGCGAAGAAGATATCACCCCAGATCACACCCACATGGAATTAGATCCTATGTGTATTTTAGGCATTGGTTCTTCACTTGTACCCTATCCAGAACATAATTCATCCCCAAGGATTACTATGGGTGCAGGAATGGGAAAACAATCACTGGGATTCGGTTCATCAAATTACAGAATTCGCCCCGATACCCGAGAACATCTTTTACATTATCCTGAAGCTCCTTTAGTTCAGACTCATCCTGTAAGATATATCAAGTTTACGGAAAGACCTGCAGGACAGAATTTCGTTGTAGCAGTTGCATCATTCAAAGGATATAATATGGAAGACGCTCTCGTAATGAGTAAAAGTAGCATAGAAAGGGGATTGGCACGTAGTACGTTTTTCAGAACATATAGCAGCGAAGAAAAAAGATATCCTGGTGGTCAAGAAGATCATTTTGAGATTCCGGATCCAGATTGTCGTGGTGTTAGAAGTGATGAGTCTTACGTCAGCTTAGGGGAAGATGGTTTGATATCACCAGAAAGTGATGTCAAAAGCGGTGATGTGCTCATAGGAAAAACATCCCCCCCAAGATTTTTAGAAGAGCCTACAGATTTTCTTACACCTCAAAAACGTAGAGAGACTTCAGTTACTGTACAGCATGGAGAGGGTGGTATCGTCGATAAAGTGATGCTTTCTGAATCAGTTAACGGATCTAGAATGGTTAAAATCAAAGTAAGAGAACAACGAATCCCAGAATATGGTGATAAATTTGCTTCAAAACATGGTCAAAAGGGGGTAATTGGCTTAATTGTCCCGCAAGAAGATATGCCATTCAATGAACAGGGCATAACTCCTGATTTGATCATTAATCCGCATGCTATTCCTAGCAGAATGACTGTTGGGCATGTACTTGAAATGATTGGTGGAAAGGTGGGAGCATTAGAGGGCAGAATTGTTGACGGTACTGCTTTTAGTGGAGAAACCGAGGAAAAATTGAGAAAAGCTTTAGTTGCAAACGGTTTTAAACATAATGGTAAAGAGGTGCTCTATAACGGTGAAACTGGTAATATATTAGAGTGTGACATTTTTGTTGGTTGTATCTATTATCAAAAACTACATCATATGGTAGCTGGTAAAATACATGCAAGATCTAGGGGGCCTGTACAAATTCTTACAAGGCAACCTACAGAGGGTCGTGCAAGGGAAGGTGGGCTAAGATTTGGAGAAATGGAGAGAGATTGCCTCATAGGTCACGGAGCATCAATGGTGATAAAGGACAGATTACTAGATGAATCGGATTTAACGATAAAGTTTGTCTGTAACAATTGTGGGCATATTGCAATTCAGGATAGGCATGGAGCATTACGATGCCCTGTTTGTGGAGATAAAGCAGATATATATCCAATTGAAATGAGTTATGCTTTCAAACTTTTAATTGATGAATTAAAATCATTGGCTATTGCACCAAGAATAAAATTGCAATCATTGGTTTAAAAATAAATGAAGGTGACAAATGGAAAGGACTCGTAGTGTAACAAAAAAGATAGGTAGCATTGAATTTTCCCTTTTATCGCCAAACGAAGTCAGAAGGATGAGTGCAACAAAGGTAATAACTGCCGATACATATGATGATGACGGTTTTCCAATTGCTATGGGTCTGATGGATCCTCGTTTGGGGGTTGTTGAACCAGGATTAAGATGCAAAACTTGTGGTCAGAGGGTTGGAAAAGATAAATGTCCTGGACACTTTGGTCATATAGATTTAGCTATGCCAGTTATTCATGTAGGACTTATTAAAACAATTCGTAACTGCCTCAGGTCGACATGTCGCGAGTGCGGACGGATTTTATTGACGGAAAAACAAAAAGATGACTACCTTGCCGAATTAAAACATTATGAAAGGGATGGTAGAAGTAATGCCGGTCTATTAAAGCAAGCCATCACCGATTGTGTAAAATCAGAAAAATGTCCCCGTTGCGGAAGAGAAGTTGGTAAAATAGAGCTTGACAAACCTACATCTCTAAGAGAAAACGGAAAGAAACTTACCCCTTCTGAAGTTAGAGAGTGGTTAGAAAAGATACCTGATGAGGATTTGCCTCTTCTAGATATAAACAGAAAAACAGCCCGTCCTGAATGGATGGTTCTCACTGTGCTGCCAGTTCCTCCAGTGACAGTAAGACCTTCAGTAACATTGCAATCTGGGGAAAGATCAGAAGATGATTTGACACACAAGCTTGTTGATGTAATTCGAATTAATCAACGTTTACAGGAAAATAGAGATGCTGGTGCGCCCCAACTCATCGTTGAAGATCTTTGGGAATTATTACAATATCATATAACAACATATCTTGATAATCAGACTTCAGGAATTCCTCCGGCCCGCCATCGATCTGGGAGACCGTTAAAAACTTTGGCACAACGTCTTAAGGGAAAGGAAGGAAGGTTCAGAAGTAATCTATCAGGTAAAAGAGTGAATTTTTCTGCTCGAACAGTTATTTCTCCAGACCCAAATCTAAGTATAAACGAAATAGGTGTACCTATACAGATAGCCGAGGAACTTACAGTTCCGGTACGTGTAACAAGCCATAATATTGACTGGTGTAGAGATATTATTACCCAAAAATATTCAATAGAATCTTTATCCAAGGCTTATGTGCCTGGTGTTAATTATATCATAAAAGAAACCGAAGGTATGCGTCGTAGAATTAAAGTAACTGAAAAAAATGCTCAAGATATTGCCGAAAAGTTACAGATTGGATCGATTATCGAAAGACAACTTATGGAGGGAGACATTGCATTATTTAACAGACAACCTTCCCTACATCGTATGTCAATGATGG
The DNA here is from genome assembly GCA_016936135.1 of Thermoplasmatota archaeon. Lineage (GTDB taxonomy): Archaea > Thermoplasmatota > E2 > DHVEG-1 > DHVEG-1 > JAFGPP01. Next base: position 11,549 of record JAFGPP010000136.1, on the reverse strand, counting down.
CACACCGGATTAAAGTAGTCCCACACAAGACATTTAGATTCAACCTCTGTGTGTGTCCTCCTTATAATGCTGATTTTGATGGGGACGAAATGAATCTTCACATTATTCAAGGGGAAGAAGCTAAAGCCGAAGCAGAATTACTCATGAAAGTACAGGAGAACATACTTTCTCCCAGATTTGGTGGTGCAATTATTGGTGGCATACATGATCATATTTCTGGGTGCTTTTTATTAACTCATAAGCAAAGAAAAATTCCAGTTGAAAATGCATTACATATTTTATCAGCTATTGGAGATGAGGGGAAAAACCCAAAAATTATTGAGGAAGAAAATTTTAGTTATATTACCGGAAAAGAAATATTCAGCGCTCTTTTGCCAGACGATCTTAATCTAGAATATAAAGCAAAGACCTGTCTTAATTGTGAACTATGCCAAGCACCCAAATGTCCGCATAACGCTTATGTAATAATTAAAAATGGCAAACTCACACAGGGTACAATAGATGAAAATAGTATCGGGGCGTTCAAGGGAAGAATACTTGACAGAATAATAAGAGATCATGGCATGGATGCAGGAAGAGAATTTATCGACAACGTGACAAAATTAGCCATTTCTGCAATTACGTTTTTCGGGTTTACCACTAGTATCGATGATGAGGATATCCCAGAGGAGGCTAAAAGACAAATCGCAAAGGGCATAGAAAAAGCAATGGAGAAAATTGAAAATCTTGTCAAAGCATATGAAGACGGTCAACTTGAATCACTTCCGGGCAGAAGCTTGGAAGAAACTTTAGAAATGGAAATAATGAGAGTAACAGGTAAAACAAGAGATATGGCCGGAGAAATAGCCGGACGACATCTTGGATTGAACAATAGCGCAGTTATTATGGCTAAATCTGGGGCTCGTGGATCTATGCTTAATTTATCTCAGATGTCTGGATGCGTAGGGCAACAGGCAGTCAGGGGAGAACGAATTCACAGGGGGTATCAGTACCGTACCCTGCCACATTTTAAACAGGGGGATCTGGGGGCAAGTGCCAAAGGATTTGTTGCATCAAGTTATAAAAGTGGATTGTCTCCAACAGAATACTTTTTCCATTCTATGGGTGGGCGAGAAGGTCTAGTTGATACAGCTGTAAGAACTTCAAGATCTGGCTATATGCAAAGAAGATTGATAAATGCTTTAGAAGATGTAAAAGTGGAAAATGATGGTACTGTTCGTCACGCAGGTGGGCAGATAATTCAATTCATATATGGGGAAGATGGAATCGATCCAACAAGAAGCATAAGTGGAAACGCTGTTGACATCAATCGCATTATAACCGACGTCAAGGAGGGAATCTAGAATGCCAAAAAAAACCTCTAAAAAGGAGGATAAAAGACAAATCATAGAAAAACCAGAAAAATCTGAAAAAACAAAGGTCATCAAGTCAGTAAAAACAACAAAAAAAATCAGCAAAAAAATAATAAAAAGTAAAGAAAAAATTCCAGTAAAGAAAGATGATAAAAAAATAGAAAAAATAGATTTAATACAAAACAAAGAAAATTTAAAAATTTCTGAAGAAATTAACAAAATTTTAAATGATAATTTTCTTCCAGCTTCTATAATTGATGCTATTACTGAGAGAGTTATCAAAGACAAAACCTTGGAACCAAAATTAAACCAAATAATTACAAAATCTTTGGAGGAATATAAAAAGAATCTTATTGATCCTTCAGAAGCTTGCGGGATAATTGGCGCGCAAAGTATTGGCGAGCCAGGAACGCAAATGACAATGAGAACATTTCACTATGCAGGTGTGGCTGAAATCAATGTTACTTTGGGTTTACCTCGTCTAATAGAAATAGTCGATGCAAGATCAATTCCCTCCACGCCAATGATGAATATTTACTTGCGTGATGAATATCGATTAAGTCCCGATTTGGCCAAAGAAGTTGCCAACAAAATCGAAATCACCAAACTTAATGACGTAGCCGATATCGAGGCGGATCTTACAAATCTAGTTATTTATGTAAACCCTAATGCCAAAACCCTAGAAAAGAAAGGTACAACAACCGATGAACTTCTTGAATCGATTAAAAAGATAAAAAAAATTGATGCAAAACTTGAGAAGAATAAAATTAAGATTACTCTAGATGACCCAAGTTATAAAAAACTCTTAGATGTCAACGAGACCCTAAAGGATCTCAAGGTAAAGGGAATTGATGGAATAAAAAGAATTATAATTAGAAAAGAGCCTAGCGAAGGTTATGTAATTTATAGTGAAGGTAGCAATCTCGAAAAAGTTTTAGAGATTGAAGGTGTTGATCCATACCGGACAACCACAAACGATATCCAAGCTGTTGGACGAGTACTTGGAATCGAAGCGGCCCGAAATATAATAATTCAAGAGGCTTACAATACCCTAAGAGAGCAGGGATTGAATGTGGACAAAAGACACATTATGCTTGTTGCAGATGTTATGACTGCAGATGGTAGTATAAAAGCAATAGGTAGACATGGAGTAAGTGGTGAAAAAAGCTCTGTTCTATCCAGAGCAGCTTTTGAAATTACCGTTAATCATCTTCTTCAGGCAAGCAGACGCGGAGAGATTGATGAGCTTGGGGGTGTTGCTGAAAACATAATAGTCGGCCAACCAGTGAATCTTGGTACTGGTGCAGTGGAACTTGTTATGAAAAGAATTACAAAAAAGGTGTAAAATAACATGTTAGACGTTGAAAGATTATTAAAGAATACTGTTAAGAAAGGAACTGTTAAAATAGGTACAAAGGAAGTAAAGACAGCAATAACAGAGGGGAAGGCAAAAATTGTTGTTTTGGCAAATAACTGCCAAAAATCTGATAGCATTGAGAAATTGGCCAAAGAGAAAAAAATACCCACATATACATGTGAATCCAATTCCATCAATTTGGGATATACCTGTGGAAAAGCCTTTGCTGTTTCTGTATTTGCAGTTTTGGATGACGGTGGATCAAATATACTTCAACTTATCAAAAAAAGGTAGTTTTCGATGACCGAAATTATGATATCAAACGAGGTCATGCAGTATATAAACATGGCCAGTAAAGTTACAAAAACAGATATTCTTGACTGTATGATTACTGATGATAAACTAATCTTTATCGTACGGAAAGGTTTTATCGGCGTAGCCATAGGTTCAAAAGCGAAAAATATCGAGAAATTAAAAATTTTATTTAAGAAAAATATAAAATTTGTAGAGTTCGATGATGACAAACAAAAATTTCTGCTAAATCTTTGTAAACCCTATAAGGTGAACCAAATAACAATTGAAGGTGAAAAAGATACTAGCGTTGCAAAGCTGGAGGTAGACATAACAGATAAATCAAAAATTATTGGTAAGGGTGGAAAAAATATCGAGATTATCCGCGATTTGGCTAAAAGACATCATGGTATAAGAGATGTTCAAATAGCTTAATATTAACAAAATCATACAAGTTTTTAAATAATTTTTAGATAAGGCAATGGTGCATCCCTCTGAGAATTAAGAACCATCCAATAATAGATTTTCCAAAACGAAAAAAAATTTCTTTTTATTTGAACGATAAAAAAATGTTTGGCTTTGAAGGCGACACCATTGCCTCGGCCTTACACGCCGGCGAAGTCAAAACGTTTTCTACTAGTCTAGTATATAATAATCCACGCGGATTTTTCTGTGGCATTGGAAAATGCTCATCTTGTCTTATGAGAGTAAATGATATTCCAAATGTAAGAACATGTATCGCTCCTCTAAAAGAAAACATTCATGTAGAAATACAGAATAGATTACCGGATTTACCAAAAGCATCATTTGAGCAAATCCCAATTGAATCGCTTTCCTTTGATGTTTTAACAATAGGTGCAGGACCTGCTGGATTATGTGCCGCAATTGAAGCTGCACAAAAGGGAGCTCAGGTTTTGATTGTAGATGAAAATCAAAAAGTTGGAGGGCAATTAATTAAACAAACTCACAAATTTTTTGGTTCAAAACAGGAAAAAGCTGGAACTAGAGGAGTTGATATTGCCAAAGAACTCGAAAATGAATTAAATATTCTAAAATCTCAGGGAAAAATCAATGTCATGTTGGATTCGACTGTTATTGGTTATTATGAATCTAAAAAAAATCATCTTTTTGGTGTTGTAAAACGAAATGATTATAAAAGTCAATTTCTAGAAATAAATTGCAAAGCTGCAATAATTGCTGTGGGTGCAATGGAAAATATGATCCTCTTTCCAAATAATGATCTTCCTGGCGTTTATGGAGCTGGTGCAGTACAAACTCTCATGAATGTATATGGGGTGAAACCTGGGAAAAATGTTTTAATGATTGGCGCTGGAAATGTTGGCTTAATTGTTGCTTATCAACTTCTTCAATCAGGAATAAACGTAGATAGAGTGGTCGAGGCTGCCCCAAGAATTGGAGGATATCATGTGCATGCTGCAAAACTAAGGCGTTGTGGAGTTCCAATCTATACTTCTCATTCGATAAAGGAGGTAGTGGGCAAAGAAAAAGTAGAAGGTGCAGTTATTATTAAACTTGATAAAAACTGGCAGCCAATAAGCAGTTCAGAAACAATTGTTGATTGTGACACAGTGTGTCTCGCAGTTGGTCTTACTCCATCTACAAGAATACTTTCGCAGATAAATGCTGAGATGGAAATAATACCAGAGGCGGGTGGATATGTAGCATTACATGACGAATCAATGCAAACAAGTGTAAAAAATATCTTTGTATGTGGCGACTCATCTGGCATCGAGGAAGCGTCAACAGCTATGATCGAAGGCAAAATTGCAGGTATTTCATCTGCATTATCAATAGGCGTTACAAAAGATAAAGAAAATCTTCTAAAATACATAGATGAACTTAAATTGTTAAGGGCAGGACCTTTTGGAGACAAACCGCGTGCTGCAAAAAAAATTATAAATAAATTGGTGAAAATATAAAATGAAAAATTATGAAAAAACTGGTGTATTAAGCAACAATGACATCACAATTCCAGACTTACAATATTTAAAGAGGGGTGTCGCAATAGTTGAATGTATTCAGCATATCCCTTGCAATCCTTGCGTTGATTCTTGTCCTTTTAATGCGATATCGATGAAAGACATAAATGATCTTCCTGTCGTTGATTTTGAAAGATGTGTCGGCTGTGGAAAATGCATTAGTGTTTGTCCCGGTCTTGCAATTTTTTTGGTCAAAATAAAAAATAAAAAAGCTCTTATTTCTCTTCCTTATGAATTTAATCCTGTGCCCAAATTAGGCGATAATATAATTGCACTAGATAGAATGGGAGTCAATAGAGGTAGTGCACTTGTAAAAAGGGTTGTCAAAAGTGGAAAAACAAGTGTAATTACTATTGAAGTTGATGATTCATTGGCAATGGAAATTAGAAATATTAAGGTTTGATTATGAAAAAAATTGTTTGCAGATGTGAAGATATAACCGAGGAGGATATAATCAAAGCAATTGATGAAGGTTATACAGATCTGGAAGAATTAAGAAAAAAATTAAGAATCGGTATGGGTCCGTGTCAGGGTAGAGTCTGCATACAGCTTGTGATAAGAATTATAGAAGATTATACTGGAAAAAAGTTATCAAAAGTATCTTACCCAAACCCCCGTCCTCCGATAATACCCGTTTCTCTAGGAACATTGGCAAGTGATAAGCATGAAAAAAAAGGCTGATGTTGTCGTCATTGGTGGTGGTGTAAACGGTTGTGCAATTGCTTACAATTTAGCTAAAAAAGGATTAGATGTAGCTCTTATTGAAAAAAAATATTTATCATCCGGGGCCACTGGATGTTGTGGTGCAGGAATTAGACAACAGTGGTCAACAAAAGAAAATGTTGAACTAGCTATTAAATCAGTTAAAATTTTTGAAAAGTTATCAGATGAACTTAAAGAAGATATTGAATTTCGGCAGGGAGGATATTTAATTATTATCCATAATGATAAGGAGATGGAACAAGCTAAAGAAAACGTTAGGATGCAAAAATCGTTAGGACTAACTGTAGATATTCTTCAGCCAGATCAGATAATAGACATAGTTTCGATTTTGGATATAAAAGGAATGAAAGCCATTGGTGCAACATTTTGTCCAAAAGATGGTCATGCCAACCCGTTTAAAACAACTTTTGCTTACGCAAAAGCTGCGAAATCTTTTGGAGCATCTGTTTATACTCACACAAAAGTTACTGGAATTCAAACTGAAAAGAAAAGTATAACCGAAGTTAACACTGATAAGGGTAAAATAAAGACTAGCATAGTTGTAAATTCTGCAGGAGTATGGTCAAAGCAAATAGCCGAAATGGTTGGTATTACTTTGCCAAATAAACCCTATAGAAAAGAGATAATGGCAACCGAAAGGTTAAAACCAATCTTTGATGCAATGGTTATATCATTTAAAGACGGGATTTATTTCAGTCAGCAAAAAGAAGGTCAGATTGTTGGTGGAATTCCGATTCCTGAGGAAATTAGTGGATATCACACAGCTCCGACAGTTTCTTTTCTTGAACATATGTCAAAAACGTTAACAAGTTACGCTCCATGTTTGAAACATGTCAATCTGCTTCGTCATTGGACTGGTTTTTATGATGTAACCCCTGATGCTAGACCTATTTTGGGTGAAGTGGAAAAGTTAAATGGATTTATTCAGTGCAATGGTTTTAGTGGACATGGTTTTATGCTTTGTCCGATGGTTGCAAGAATTCTTACTGATTACATAGCAGACAATAAGTCGACACAAATACTGGAAAAATTAAATTTGGAACGATTCAAAGGTAAAAATTTTGACAAAGAAGTTTACATTGTCGGTTGATAAAAAAATTAAATTTTACAATTATTTTGCTATTCTTTTTACGAATAAGAATTTTAGATTCTTCCATCCGTCTTTAAAGCTCTCCAATTTAACCTTTCCTTCTCTTGAATAAAGCTTTGAAGGAATCTCTTTTGCCTTAACCTTTTTGGAAGAAAACATCTCAATTTTAATTTCCTCAGAAAAAGGCATACCATCATTGAATTTATCAAGTGGCTGTATTTTATTCAATGCATCTTTTCTAAAAATCCACATTCCTGATTGAGAATCCCGAATATTTATAAAGAACAAAAGCCGAAGAGTAAATGCAAGAATCATGTTTCCAAAACGGTGTTTTATACTCATTGATCCGTGTTTTAATTCTGCAAATCTATCTGTAGTAATAAAATCTAAATCATCATCTATTAATTTTTGAACATAATTATGAATACAATCAAATGGATAAGTTGCGTCTCCATCTCCAGTTACAACTATGTCTCCAGTAACTTTACTTAGCCCTGTTTTATACGCTCGTCCATAACCTTTCTTTGATTCAATAATAGCAACGGCACCTTTTTTTTCCGCTACTTCCCTAGTTTTATCTTTTGAATTTCCATCCACAATAACAATTTCTAAATCCCAGTTATTTTTTTTAAAAATATCCTTTTCAATAGAATCAATTGTTTTACCAATACCTTCTTCTTCATTTAACGTAGGTAAAATTACACTTACTTTCAGAATTAATCACTCCTTTGAGCACAACAAATAATTAATTAAAAAGACTTTTTAAAAAAATTAAAAAAAGATAGATAGTGGAGAAGTTTAATCTTCTCCAATTTTTGTTGATTATTGTCGTCTTCGTCTTATTAGAATAAATGCTATACCGATCGCAGCAATTAAAGTTACCAGTTCAAATCCAGGTATGCCACCAGATTCGACCGTTACAGATACAGAATCCGCAGCCAAAAATCCAGTTTTTGTAGCACCTATATTATATGTACCAGCAGATCCTGGAGCCGTTAATGTAACTTTTCCACCTGCACCAGATGTAAATGTAGCGCTGTTAAATGTTACAGTTGCACCTATAATTGCACTACCCATATCATCTGCGATGGTTACATCAAATTGGCTGTTGGTAGTGATTTTACCAGAAGCTGGCATGGTAACTGCAACTACTAATTGCGGAACATTGATTATCTTTATTGTTGTGTCGCCAATTGTATAGCCCTCTGCAGTAGCCCTTATTTTATAATCCAAAGAGTCGGGTACCGTAGGTGCGGTAAATGTAACAGATCCAGTATTACTGGTTTTAGTCTCCCCATTAAATATTACCGAAACTGTGGTATCAGTCACAAGTGTACCATCTAATTTTTTGACTTCAACTGTGAAAGTAGCGCCTTCGTTTGCCGAGGGATCTGCATCAATCATAGCTTCTTTCTTGGCTGCAGATTTAATTACAAACTTGTTTTCAGGATCTGATTGATTTTTGAGATAAATTGTTACGTTTCCACTACCACCTGTTTCTATCGAAAATCGGGCTTTACCCTCCGAATCTGTAAATACATGGTCCGGTATTTTTATTAGTAGAGAAGAAGTTAGATTCTTTCCATAATCCAATGCAACTCTTACCCCCGGAAGTGCCACACCTGTTGCTGGGTGAGTAACTAGAATTGTAACTGTTGTTGGATAACCAATGTAAACCGTGGCTGGAGTTGGAGTCGCAGTAGCCGTTGTAACCCTTACCAAACCTACTGCTTTTCTTGATACTCCTTCTTCAGGAGTATACCAGAAGGTAATATTTCCAAGTGTGGTAGCATTAACCTCTGCAAGCGTTCCTACCCCATTATTTATTTCAACATCATATTGATCTCCAACTGAAGAAGCATTAGGTAAACCTGACATGTTTTTTATTGTCAATGTACCATTTCCAGCCGGTGTTACTGAGAAAGTCATGTTTGTTTCTTCATCAATTAACCATGCAAGTACTGTAGGATCTGATTGAACCGTATATGGCGTCACCACAATAGTTGCGTTATGGCCTTTGCTATCATGAGTATCATTATATGCATACAAATAATAAGTTCCTCCAGATAAGGGAATAATTTCCTCAGTAATATCAGCAGTTGCCTGTTCACTCCATGCATCAATATCTGTTACTAACGCGCCTGTTTCATTGTATAACTTTATATATAAAGTGCTATCTTCCTCAGGAGTGCCTCCATCAAGTGTTCTAATTGTAATATCATATTCAACATTTTGACCAGCATATGCAGTTGTGGGAGTACAATTTACTACAAAGTCGTGATTTCTATCCATGAGTACTTGTGCATAACCCCAGTAATCTACTGAAGGTGTTTTGGCCGCTATTGTAATATTTTGTGGTGCAATGTCTCTCTGTTGGGTCTTATTAATAACAAATGTATACTCACCATTCAGACCTTTTCCAGCCGTACCTGCGCCATTTGTTCCATTAATCACATCTCCAACACTACCACCATCAAGAATGCTAGTGTCCCAATCTCCCCAGAACAACGTAACATTTGCATATTCTAATAATGAACCTGTCAAACTTTTGATAGTTAGTGTAAGAGTAACATTTTCATCAACAGTGAATGAGTCGATTGATGGTATAACCGTTGTACCATTCACAATATTGATAGTTTCTTTGTCTGTTCCATTTTCGGGCCAATCAATCATAATCCGGATTGTTCCTCCAGGCTTAGTTGGGGTGACGTGAGCAAACCATTTGTATCCTCCAGCTTCCATACCAGGGCAGAAAAGTATTGGCGGGTGTAAGATATCACCAGTAATTGAAATATTTTCCTTGTTCTCACCTGGATCATCACCATAATATGCCTTAACACCTGAAACTGCCCCTCCGTATATTATAAAGGATATGTTGGTCGTTCCGTTTTCCCATGTACCTGCGCCCGTATTCACCATTGCTGGAATGTCAATCTTCATATCTTTTGCAGCACCTTGACCATCGTTTACAATGTCAAGTCTAACAGCTGGTGCCTTACTTTTAACAGAGAAACTAATCGAATTATTCCACTCCTCATAACCATCTCCATCAATATCTTCACCATAATAGATTCGCCAAGTTCCGTTAGCGTATGTAGTAAATAATGCCATCCATAACGCAGCACTTCTATTGAAAATTATCGAGTAATTGCCTTGCTCGCCATATTTTGCAATCCAAAGTGAAAGTTCTTCCGTTTCATTGTCGAAGTATTTCCCTTCTCTGTTCTTTACTTTCACTGCACCAAGATTTGCTAATCCCGTTCCATAAGCGTTTGTTATATTTACATCAATCCTTGCTTCGTAACCCCAATAAACCTCACTTAAATTTGTTGCAGTAATAGTTGGTTTAGCCTTCTTAACTGTGATTGCCTTTCTAGCAGATTCGTTGTATTCTGGTGGATCCCATGGACCACAAGCACTATAATTATAAAAGTCGACGGCTCCTTCATCTATGTTCGAATATCCTTTTCCGTAATTTGGTGAGTAGTATTTTCCTTCTGATTCCTTATAATAAGTTACCATTGGATCGATATCACGATATGCATATACATAATAGGTGTCAACACGTGAGAAGTTTGTAGTATCAGCTTGGAATGTAAATGTACCCGTTGAAGTCCAAGCGTTTCCTGCAGTAAAGACAGTCTCGTTATTTTTAGCGCCCGAGAACGCGCGCACATCAATGAGGGCTGGATATGCCTCACCGCCTTTTTTCACAGTAATAGTAATTGGTGTTTTCTGCCCATAATCTATAGATGAGACAGACGTGGTTATAGTTAACAATTCAGATGTGTTAACCCAAAACCATGCTGGTATGGTGTCGTTCATATTTGAAAAATTGGACGCATCGTGCCAATTGTCATCGTCAATTAGCCATAATCCTGTACGATTAAGATAAATGTTTTCAAATACCCAATCACCAGTTGAATAATCTATAGTTGGAGTGGGGCCAGTTTCGGGTTTCCATCTACTCCATGTCAAATTATAGGTCTCACCAAGATCTCCTTTGTATATGGGATAGTATAAATAATGAACGCCTGCAGTCCAGTCTAACCCAGCAGAACCATTCACATAGATGTTAACTGTATTTCCATAGTAAAGACTGGAGGTAGACATGTTTAGTACTGATGCATTTTCTGAGGCGCCAGCACCTACTGTTGTGGCACTACATCCTGTCCAGGCTGTTTCTCCTGGAATTTTTTCCCAAATTTCGATTTCAGTATACGTTTCAGCCATTGTAGTGTTTATTACCATCAACGTAGACAGTAAAAGAATCGCCACTACAAAAATGGCCAATAATCTATTTTTTATTTGTCCTTCCATCTTCCTTATCCTCCTAAATTATTTATTAGATGTTCATTTTGTAACGTATCCGGCAAAAGACACTAAGATTCACACCGTGAATCAACATAGAAGCCTCTCTAATTGGAATATAACTATGGCTTCATATCCTCAAGTCCTCACCGGAACCTCATTTTCAACGTAAATAACTACCTTGTTTATATAAGTTTTGATTTTCTATATCTTACAGATAGGTGTAAATGATAAATTATCTGATTATTTATCTGCATAAAAAAAATTAACTGTACCTCCCTCGTTGTCCACAAGTTGTTATAGTATAATTGACAAGAATATAATTTTTATCAAATTACGGGGGTGTAGAAATCCTCGATGATTAAATAAATCAAAAAGAGAGGATTTCTTGATTTTCCTATAGTTATAAGGTTTGCAGCAAAAAC
>JAFGPP010000135.1 GCA_016936135.1 Thermoplasmatota archaeon | reverse complement strand
TTTAAGTGTGTTTTATTTTGTCGAAAATTTAAAATACCACATTTTAGGAGCATCTGGATGTTTTTTATTGCTTTATACTAAAAAATTTCATTTTTTAAGCAAAATTCAGGTACTATGTTTTTTCCTGGCGGCGATTTCTTTTATGTCTTCATGCAGTTTTTAATATTTCCAACAACGGGTCGGCGAGTGTTGACGTGTCCAGAACGAAGTGATAGGCATGTGCCGGAGGCCGAAGCGAAAGCGGAGCAACACTTGCCTGTTGTTTGTCTGTGGTTTGGCACCGCATTTCACGCGCCCGTTTTATTTTAATTTGTTTTACATGTATTGTTATTTGAGTTAATCATAAAATTATGGCTTCTCTCTTATTGTATTGACAATCAATTGGCTATCGATTTGAGATATTATGAGTGAATCCCCTCAAAAAAGGATTCGTTAAAATCAAACTATGATTTGTTTTTAATTATTTGAAGTTATCTTTTTGTCAGTATCTGCAAGCCGTCTTCCGTTAGCATATAAAAATGAAATTGTATCAATACTTGCAACTGGGAACATTGTAACTAAATATTATTAATACCTCTTAAAAATATTATGGGCCAGAACCTACAATCGAAATAATTAAAAGCCGAGTGGAAACTTATGTCGCGTGTCGGCAAGTGAGGGAGACGATCAACGAAACAATTCACCTTACTGACAATAATAACATTGTGCGGGAAAACCAAATAGATTATGGATGAGTTTATGTTAATTTATATATTAGGCTCCCCGATATTTATCAGAAAGCCTTTTTTCTTTGATCACACTTTTTACCAAACTGATTGATCAATAGTAAAATTATCTACACTACCATTATTAATTGTAACTCCATTTTCAATATTAATCTGATCTCCTGATTTAAAATTAACTGTTCCAGAATTAAACGTATCATTTATTAGTGTTAATTCCTCATGAGCTTTAACATCTGCTTGGTTCGATGATATAATTTTATCTTTATATAGAAGACACCCAGGGTAAAGATTACTTGGCGTAAATGTTACAGATCTGCAATGCTGCACAGTGTTTCCACTATATGTTACAACCGTTTCCACTTTTCCATGCAGCTTACCATCAAGACTATACAACCATGGATATCCTTGTGACATTGAGAAATTGTTTGTACTCCATGTAACATACTGTGCGGTTGTATTCAAAGTACTCCAACTCTTCACTGATTGATATCCATCGGAGGTGAGAAACTTAACATCACAAGTCCAAGTTGCGGAATTTGAAAAACTTCTCGTACATGGATAGTTCAAAACAGTTGTTGTAGGAGCTATCTCAAATGTTCCATTATAATCAACTGCAACCCAGTACGATGGAGGTGGATTAACAGGCGTTGGAATTGGTTGAGGTGGATTATCTGTTATTCTGAGGGTGTTTCTGCAATAAATTGTTACATTAGCTGGGTCTCTCACCATTGTTGTGTAAAGCATTTCCTGGGCTTGCCTTCCTGTGTTCACAGGTTCCGGATCATTATAAATTATCCTTTCAGGATTATACCGATACCCCGTTATAAGTAACATATGTGAGGACATATCGGCCTTAGATCGTAAAATTATGATTGGTCTATTATCATTAATTTGAGTAACAATTTCCGAAAATGACATTGCATTCGATCTTCCGGCTGATGATATGCTAACACTTGCTTGAGTTCCAAAGTACTTCAATATTCCATCACAACTAAAATCACTTCCATACAATTGATTTGTAACATTTGCTCCAGAAGTAGCATAAGTCATAACTTGTGTTTCTGTTTTTGTTATGCCGTATGCAGCTAACACCATGCGACATACTGAAGCCCAACAGGTTAATGTATGCTCTTGCGGTAAGATATTAATTACTAAATTTAAATCTGCAAATGAAGTCTTAATAAAACTGATGACTATCACTATAACGTAAAAGAATTTATTTTTCATCGTTTGTCCTCCCGGAACACTTAGAAGGATCGTTCAAACACGGATTTTCTTTAAATATTTTTTTATTTTCTGCGATTCTTTTTTTCATTGCATCAATTATCTTTTCTCCTTTTGTCAGGTCATTTAATTCACACTTTTGTCCGTCAGCACGAAGTAAATACATTAGGTTAAATGAATCTTTTTCGGGGAAATGTATTAGGAATGATGAACCCCAATCAATAACAATTGGCTTTAAGGATGTTTTTTCTGGCCATACCTCCCTAAATTTGTTCCAAGCAACAACATTTACACAACACTCAGATTCGCTGAAATATGATACAGTATCATTAACATATGCAGTCAACATCCAGAAACACCGCCCCTTAGAATAAAGTGGGATCAGATATTTATTCGTTTTATATATTATCGAGGGGACAGAATATTCAGACAAGGTTTCTAAAGCCTTGATGTTTACATAATAAATACTTACAGGTGTTCCAACCATGATTTCGTTGAATTTAATTGTTGTATCAAAATTAGGATTCCCTTTCATTTCATTGAATCCCCAAGGGATCGTTGGATCAACTGTTAAAGGTGCCAATAATTTTGAAAGCCCCTCGGATATTCTATCTTGGCTTCCAAGGCATTGAATGCTCAATACTGAAAGCAACAGAAATAATATTTGTCGTACCATTAGTTTCTCCTGAAAAATGATATAATACAATTCGTTAGGTTTTCATATCTTTACTTATTTTAATTTTTTAGACTTTTTCATTTCTTTCTTTGCCCAATTATCCATTTTTTTACGTTTTTCTGACATCGAACTTGGATTATTAAGACCTTCTAAAAGTGAATCAGTATCACAAATGATTTGTTCGTTTTCATACCCGTCACGAACGCCGTTAATCTGCCATGCAAATGTGGCATCACCGTATTCTTCATAATCTGAGTGTTTCATGACTACAGTTACATGTTCCTTCGTTTTTGAAGAGGTGTACATTGTCACTGGTGCATTTTCGGGTGTTAGAAGTACAGTCAGTGGAGCATCGCTGCTGGTTACAAGTGCAAAATGTTCAGGTAATATAATATCAACCGAACCACTCACCGTTTTTGATAACCCTCTTGCTAATGTGATAGCTTCTCCAGCTTCAATTGCTATATATTTAATAACTTTTGTTGAATCAGATGGATGCATTTGAATGAAGTTTTTTGTTCCAGACAATACATTCAATCCACTATAGAAGTATGCAGGTCCATATAAATAGCTATTACCGTTGTTATTAATTAAATTGCAGTACAACCAACCCCAACTTGACCCTGATGTACCACCTTCAAGATGTAGATCTCCATAGTGATACGTCGAATTTCCTGCAGTGGTATTAGTTCTAAAATTGATCGAGCTAGAATTGAGATTTATCTGGGAATAGACATTTGAAACAACCATTGCAGCTACCAAAACGACTCCGATTCTACTTTTCATACAACACTCCTTTTAGTAATTTTTAATAAGTTCCATCCAAGCATCAAAGTCTTACAACTGACTAAATCTATATCAGCCGCTTAGAATTGTTGGTGTGTAACAAATACCAATTTAATTCAATTATATTGAAAAATCTACGACATCAGTGTCGTTTTTCTATTTAGTACTATACTTGACTTGCAGTTGTTATATTACTAAATTGCCTTTAATGTTTTAGGGCGCGATGTATTTGTAGTCCGGTGCCAAACCATTGCAAACAACGGGTTCGTAAACATATGCTGTTTGTGAAGTACAACGGAACAAATGGCATATTTTACGTGTTGTTTGTCTGTTGTTAACCAACATTCTTAACCGCGCTCTTGAAAAATAAAGTATTTAAATACTATTGCAATACTCAAGAAATTTTGTAGTATTTGCAACCTTTTCTTCTACCGATGTATCAGTTATTTTCTTCCCATGTTCATTAAATTTTGAGAGTATTACATTTGCAATCGAATTATTTTTAAAAATTTCTTTACTATCACTGTAGTTCAACCAGTTTAAAGCCAAACTCGGAAAACAGTTAGTATTATTAGTTTTGCTTTTTATTGGAACTTGATACTCTATTGCAGCTCTATTTAAAATAATTTGAGTAATATCTTTCTTTTTAGCTAATAATAATGAATTTGCTGCAGAAGGTGTAAATGCACATCCCGCCCATTGTTGTACAGAACATGCATTATGGGCTTCTATAAATGGTTTCCCCGCAATATAGCGGTCTTTAAGAAAGTACTCACCAATCGCAATACCACCTCGTAGTGGAATACCTTTTATAAACATATCCCAACAAAGGTTTCGACATGCCTCTAAAAATGTAATCCAGCATATTGGTGAATTATCTTCTCCCAGTGGCAAGCAAAAAAGTATTGTATCTGAAAATATAGCAGACTCTGAAAAATTTAGAAGATTTCTTATTGAACCCATCATTGATGTGGGATCTTGATTAGCGTGTAAATTTATTAGTTTTTGCTCATAGGAGTTAAAAAATTCTTGAATGACTTGCAGAGTATATGCGATTTCATTATTTGTAAGTATTTCCTTATACCCTAAAATATCAAAGAAACCAATAATCCCATTTTTTGAATATTCCACTTTTATTCCTCTCTTTGCGCGGTTTTCTTTTGTTGGTTAACAATTGCAAACAACGTGCTCGGGCATACAAGACGTTTTGCTGTAGGCTTTGCGGAAGCAAAATGTGCCTCCGGCCAAGGGAGGCTTTGCGACCACCGCTTGTATGCCCTGTTGTAAGATGTTGCATGGGTAAACACTCCTATTGCTATTTTCAATTCATTCTTTTTAAGGGGGCGCATCTTCATCCTTCAGAAGAAGTAGACTCCTCTATTATTTTCCTTTTTATTTCCTGGCTCCGATTCCATTTGAATTCCCTTGCGTAGACTTCCTCTATCTTTTTAATTCCTGATTTTGAAAACCTTAAAATCCTCTTCCCATTCAATTCCCTATAAATTTTATCGGTTTTAATCATATCCAAATCATGCATATGGAAATTTATAATCCTCAAAGCCCTTCCGGCTTTCGATAAACTTCCCTGAAATACTCGTTTGAGATAAGAAATTTTCCCTCTTCTCCATGCATCATAATCCTTGGGAGCCAGATTTCCCATTTTTATCAATACATCAACAGTTGAAATTTCGTCTTTTTCTTGTAGGAGTATTCCAACAGTTTTAATGATTTTCGGATACAGTTTGTCATTTTTATAGTTTTCAAGAGTAATATCTGCCATATTCATTTCAATAAATACTTTTTAAATGCGAGTAGGTGCGATTCGTTAGGAATAATTTTTCCTTCCGACCATTTTGTAATCGAGCTTTCATCAAATTTCTTTTCAACTCTTTTAATCATTTTGATCGCACTCAACAATAGTTCTTGATCATTGTGTTCACCCCTTGTAACCAGTTCTAATATTTGAATTTCATTTGATTTTATATCTTTCAATTTTGGTTGAATTTCTTGATAAAATTGTAGAGAAGCTGATATTTGTCTATATATTTCCCATGCCATTTCTCTATTGTAATTTATCAATTTACCATATTTAAGTTCAGATATAATAGCCCATGCAAAACTAACAAAAGTTATTACAATTCCAATTATACTGAGTGGTAATTCCATAACGATATCCTCTCTGAATGACTGATATAAAAATATAAATAATCTTTTGTTAATTATCAAACCGAACATTTGGTATTATATTTCTTTGTTCTGCGCCCCCTCTTTTCTTCTGAAGGAGTGTTTGCCCATGCAATTTCTTACAACGTGTTCGGCAACGGTTGACCGTGCTGCTTTGAGCATGTCAACCTTGCCGTGTTGGGCGTCTGTTTGATTTGTCTATATTTTTCGTGGGCGGCTCTTTTTTATTATTTTATTCGGCCGATTCCCAATCATCAACTTTTATCCATCCTTTTTTATAATTTTCTCTTTCAAATGCCTCACCATTTTTACCTGCCTTGAATGGTTGAAAAAGGGTCCGATCAAAATCCAATAACCAACCAACATCAACCAATCTGATATTCTTAAAATCATTTGAATATTCATCAGATTCATGCCCTGTAAATAACCTCCAACCGCTATCTTCTTCTCTATCTGTTTCTTCTCGATACATAAATCTAACTAATTCATTTTTGCTAAAAACCATTTCTGAAACCATGGCTTTTTTTTCTACACATTCTATGTAACGAGGATCGTCCTTTTTAATTATTGTTCTTGCTATGTGTTTATCCTCAAAATTGATAGTATCACCGATAGATATAGATTTTAAATGTTGTGGTTGATTTGTTAGGTGTCCTTTATATTTAGTGCCTTTAATATCTTTTTCAAATATTTCTACCCACATTCGTTCAGCACGTGGTAAATCATTACCTTCAATATTTAGTACGAAATGCAATCTGACAATATCTCCAATATTTTGTGATTTTCTTTCTTCTTTTGATGGGATAAAGAACTCTTTAGGGTTTTTCTTTGCTGTTTTATCAATATCTTCTAAGTAATATTCTGCTTTACTCATTATCTTTTGTTCTCCTGCAAATGTAATGATAAATAGAAAAAGTATTAATATTTTATATTTGTCTTTTAGCCGCCCAATATAAATCAAAATATAGTCCTTATTAATATAGACAAATCAAATTGCGCCCAACGGGTTGCGCGACCCGCACGCTGTACTAAACTGTAATGCGGAGTCTTCGGAGCTTTACAGTTTAGTATGGCGTTGCTCGCGCTGTTGGCCGATGTATTCTGCCGCATTCTTCATTTGTTTTGCCGCGCGTTCTTTTTCTTTTATTTTTTTTGTTTCTTTATCTCTTATTAAGTTAACAACATTTTAGAATATTTGTACACCTATTAATGAATTTATCATTTACATATTCAATCCAATATAGCGAACTTCTCGCTATATTCCGGAATACTAAAATATGGATAGGTAAGAATACAATCATTCCCATTTTTATCTATTGAATAAATGATTGTATCTGAATATGTCTTGTCCAATACTTTATGAAATTGCTCAACAGTATAAATTCTAAACTTTGAATTATACATGTATAAAGTAGGTGTATCTATAACAAAGATTCCTTCAATTTCATATTCACAAATCGGAATTCTATTGTTGAATCTGATTTTATTAAAATGTGTTTCAATATGGTGCTTGTTTTCATTAAACCAATTTACTTTTTTTTCTAATGTTTCATTATAAGGTTTTTTACCAAGTACGAATGCAGAATAATCATTGCGCTGTCCAACAGAATCATACTTTGCAGTTAAATTCTTGCAATCCAAAATAAAAATCTTTTTAAGCTCATGTGATACAATTATAAAATCAATCTCACCTAATTCTTTTATATTAAAACTTAAATACTCTGTTCCTGTCCATAATTTTTTAACATTCCTATCAAAATCAATTTGAAATTCCCGTATTGAATTTTCCAATGCATTCTCAAGAACTTTATCATGTTTATCTTCGCATTTATGCATAAATTCTTTAAAAATCGAAATGGTTAACCATTCTATAGGTGCTTTACCATAAGGAATACAATTAGTTGTAATTTGAATCAGTGCCTCAGTCCATGAACCAAGCCCGAAATGCACTTTGTCAATTCCATCGATATTCCAAATTAATAATGGTCTGCAAAGGTATCTATTAACATGATATGGTTTAGAAACTAAAGTTGACAATGGCAATTTGTTATTTCGACTTAATATAAGTCCATTCAAAAAAGTTTTTAATTCATTTGGACAGTATTTATAAATAGCCCTAAAATTATTCAAAATGTCATCAAATGAAATACCAAAGTATTTTTTCTTAGCATTCGCATTGTGTTCGTAAATTAATGCTAATAATTCCCCCAAATTTGCATAATCGAATTTAAAACATTCGTTTATTTTAATTAATAACTCTTGTACAGCAATTTGATCATTTGTAACTGAGTCATAATGTGTATTTGTTATATCTTTAATAAATTTAAAAACCGAATTATAATGAGGTTTCCTTGTAAATTGCAACAATTCTTCTGAATCAAATTTTATATCAATAGAATCTTTCATCATTGAATTTTCAGCAAAAAGAACTGAGACTGTAAACATCATTTCCCCAATGAACAACAAATCATTTAAAAGTGGGAAATATGCTTCTAATTCAAGTTTTGGTGTTTCTGTAATTAAGTTGACATCGCAAGCACATTCAAGAATACATTTTAAAATTCTTCGATAGAGTGGTACATAATTTTTATCGATATCCGGAATTAATATCTGATTTGCATTTTTTATTGAATAATCTGTTATGTTTTCATGTAAGTCTAGGACTAACAGATAGAAAAAGTAATCTTTAGTATTCTTACAAAGAAGTTCAAATTTTTCAGTATAATAGGTGAATGAAAGTGAAAGTGTATTTAAAATCTCACTTTCCAGATAATCGTTTTTCATTCCTATTTTTTCAATTATTATTTTAGATAGTTCTGGTCTATATTTGTTTTCAGGTGTATTATCTTTTTCAAAAAATAGATACTTGTTTTTAATTAATTTTATTTTCATTACAAATCATTTAACCTTATTCCAGCCGATTTAGTATTTTCATAAAAAAGTTTATTAATAATGACTTTGTTAATGTAAAGTAGTTTTAAAATTTCCAAACTACATTCTTGCCACACAAAAGGATCTTGTCAATAGATTTAATTTCAATAAACACGTTCCCGTTTGCTAAAGCATTTTTAATGCTTCCATAGCCAGTAAAAGTAAATAGTCCTTTTACTTTACATCCTGTTACTCGAATAACTCCACGCTCATTAGGATAGACAATAAGAAAGGATATTGTTGTATCAGTGTGGTATAGTAATTCCACCTGCATTGTTTTGCCACTTTCCCACGAGTCAAGTATTAGCTTGTCTGTTTGCTCCCTAATTACCATACATTGTATATACAGATTATTTTTATCAGCTGATATCATTCCTACCCATTTACTAGCAGCTTTTTTATCTTCTGAGATTTCCCAATTAAATTCAGTAATTGGTTCCAGTGCATAGCAAGTACTAACAAATAGTAATAACATTAAGTATTTAAACATTTATAATCTTTCATTAAATGTAATCGCATATTTTATTTCCCAGTCTTAAGCGCGGCTCTTCTGTCTTTTGCCTTTCATGCGGCGGAATATTTCGGCACCGGGTAGGTCAAGGGCTTTACAGCCCCTTTCCCCCCTAAGAACCGTACATGATAGTTTCCACTCATACGGCTCAGGCACTTAAA
>JAFGPP010000134.1 GCA_016936135.1 Thermoplasmatota archaeon | reverse complement strand
TCTGTCCCATATTGATCTTTATCGTTTTCTTTAGAATTCTTCTTTTTAGGTGGCATGTCTAAAACTCCTTTTTGTATCTTGTTTTAATTACAATAGAAAAACTTTGGTAATGTTTTTAAGTATTGAGAGCGATTTTTGGGGAAAAATTTAGAAAAATTGGATAATCCAAGGTAGATTAATTAAATTAATAGAATAGTCAAATACTTTCTAATTCGTCGCATTCGTAAAAATTACCCCCATTGAAATCGCTTAGATCTTGTTCTTCATCTGAATTTGATTTTAAGTTCTTTTTTATTTTCTTTATCACTGTACCACAAATTAGACATTTGCCTTTCTCATCGTACTCTCTCCATTCATTGCAACGAGTACAATATTCATCTTTCCCTACACTAATCATGTTCATCAATATCAAACGGACTTTTTGCGATATGTAATTGCTAAAGTAATATTAAAAAATATTTTTTAATTTTTCTTTAATAAACAGATTTCTATTGTAGAAACGTTGGAGTCAAGCCCCTTTTCGTTTTTTACTGATTCTGTACCAATTTTTATTTCGCTAATTATTAAATTTTTTACAAACTTATTTCTAACAATTTCTGCTGTATCCACAGCCCTGCTTATTGCACGTCCCCTTGCTTTTATAGTAACCTGGTTATAAGGACCGTTGTTGATTTGAGTAACTACAGCCAATACATAGGTCATCACAGGTTTGCTTCCCACAAATACTGTGTTGTCAACTTTTTGTTTTGGTTTTTTTGTATTTTTTGTAGGCATAGTTTCTCCCTCGAATAAATTTTGTTGTGTTTAATAAGACTATGGATATGTTAATAATAATTTGTACCTAAAATCAAGGAAAAAATAAATTAAAGCTGGGCAATCCACGGAAAATATTTTAAAGACTTTTATCCTTAAAAGCGATTGATTTGTTAATATGGTAGAATTTCTGGGACTGAGCAATACTGAAATCTATGCATGGATTTTACTTCCTATTCTAATATTTGTTGCTAGAATATGTGATGTAAGTATTGGTACATTGAGAATAATTTTTGTCTCAAAAGGAATAAAATATTTTGCAGCATTAGCAGGTTTTTTTGAAATCCTTATCTGGCTAATGGCGATAGGACAAATAATGCAAAATTTTTCCAATGTTTATTACTATATTTTTTATGCAGGGGGTTTTGCTGTTGGAACACTAGTTGGAATTACCATTGAGAATAAAATATCTATAGGAATTGTCGGCATACGTATTATAACTAGAAAGGATGCAATAGGGCTAATAGAATCGCTACGCTCAACAAATTTTGTTACTACAGTGTTAGATGCAGATGGACCAAAAGGCAAGGTAAAACTAATTTTTACTGTGACAAATAGGCAGAACATTTCAGAGGTTATAAAAATAGTAAAAAAATACAATCCAGGTGCATTTTATTCAATAGAGGATATTAGACAAGTTAGCAAATCTCTTCCGTCAAATGGTACAGATTGGCATATAAGACAATTTCTTGGCTCTATAAAAGGTTTAAGAAAGTCCAAATAAGCACGAGGTATTTTCTATGAAATTGGAGAGATCGCTAGGTTTTTGGGAAGTTACTTTGATGAGCGTTGGTATTATACTTGGTGCTGGTGTTTATGTTCTAATTGGTGAAGCATCAGGACTTAGCGGGAATGGTTTATGGATTTCATTTATTTTTGCAGCAGTTGTTGCATCATTTACTGGATTGAGTTATGCGGAACTGTCATCAAGATTTCCTGAGGCAGGTGCCGAGTATGTGTACGTTGAGCACTCCTTTGGAAAAAATTTCGCGTGGATTGTTGGTTGGCTAATTATTGCAGGTAGTATTATCGGTGCTGCAACTGTTGCGATTGGGTTTGCAAATTACTTTTCAGCCTTGTTCAAAACCCCTATCGTAACAATCGCCCTTGCAGTTTTAGTCGTATGTGGAATCATTCTTATTATCGGAGTTAAGGAAACTGCAGCATTTACCATTCTTTTTACATTAATAGAAGCAGCTGGTTTGTTTGTTATCATTGCCATAGGTTTACCTTATTTTGGTACTGTAAATTATCTTGAATTTGCTGAAGGTATGAAAGGGGTAATTGAAGCTGGAGTTTTGATATTTTTTGGCTATATCGGATTTGAAAGTATTACAAGACTTGCTAGCGAAACTAAGGATCCAGAAAGAAATATCCCTAGAGCTATTATTTTTTCAATAATTATCACAACAATAATTTATATTCTAGTTGGAATCTCTGCTGTTTCTGTAGTTTCTTGGCAGCAATTATCTCAATCCGAAGCACCGCTTGCAATTGTTGCACAGCAGATTTTTGGTGAAAATAGTTTCATAATTTTATCAGCTATTGCATTATTTTCAACTTTTAATACTGTGTTAGTCATGCTTTTAAGCGGCTCAAGAATTATTTACGGGATTGCAGAAAAAAAGGCATTGCCAAAATTTTTTTTAATTGTATCTAAAAAGACGTTGACACCGTGGGTGTCAATTATTTGTGTTATTGGTATTGCAACGGTTTTTTTAATTTTCGGGAATATAAAGACTGTGGCAAATTTAACTAACTTTACAATATTTGCGACATTTATTTTGGTTAATTCCTCTCTAATTTATCTTAGAATAAAGAAACCCATTTCATCAGGATTTCGTGTTCCACTCTCGATTAAAAATATACCAATATTGCCAGTTTTTGGAATTATTACATCTTTTTTCATGATCATAAATCTAAGTTATGATGTGTTACTAATTGGGTTAGTATTGATAATTGTCGGTTTTATAGTGCATTTTTTACTAATCCGATATGATAATTTAAAGGAATTATAAAATGGATTTATTAGATATTTTATCTGGCTTTGTTCAGGACCCAATCTCATACTCCATATTATTTTTTGTTTATGTTATATTGGCGGCGGTAATTCTTCCTATTCCTGTTGAAATTGGATTGTTTAACCCTTTTATAAATCCCGTTTTGCTAATTTTTATTTTATCAATAGGAAAAGGGATAGGGGCATTAATTGTTTTTGAAATTGGAATAAAGTTGAGATCAATATTTAAGAAATTAGTCAAAAGCCCCAAAATAACCAAAAAAATAATTTATTATTGCGAACGTTTTGTCAAGAAATACGGATATTTTGGGCTTTTCATTATAATGAGTATTCCTTTAATGATTGATTCTGCTTCGCTTTATCTTTTTTCGGTTTTAAATAGTAGAAAAAATGGAAAAAGAGCAATGGCAAGAAATTGGTTTGTTTTAATCAATATTTTTGCTGGAGCAGTTAGGGGAGGTATAATTATAATTTTGGCTTACGTGATTGGCATAAGATTGGTTTGAAATCTATAAATATTAAGAATTTATAATATATATTAAATTTAAAAATTGTACATCATCATTTTTCGATATAGTTATATACTAGATATTTGGTAAATATATTGGTGATTTGTGGCTTACCATGGCCGAAGAAGAATCTAAAAAAAAGGTGTTGAATAAGGGAGAAATGATTTTTTCCATTAATGGAAATAACAACACTGTACTACAAAAAAGCCAAAACCATAATGGGGATTCACCTTTTTCGTTACTAGATGGGGCAAGATCTCAGTTTCCAGTTATTGCTCCTGAATTAGAAACTCAAAAAAAGGTAGCAGCAGATCCGAGTAAATCCCTTGATGAAAGATTGGAGGCTTTTGAAGATATTATCGATTCGGAAATAGGAGATACAAATCTTACAAGAGCCCGTAATATTGAAAGGGAATTTTCTTTAAGACAGATATTTCTTAAGTTTGAAGGAACTACCCCAACGGGTACTCAAAAAGATAGAATAGCTTTTACTCAGGTTATGGA
Source organism: Thermoplasmatota archaeon (assembly GCA_016936135.1). Classification (GTDB taxonomy): domain Archaea; phylum Thermoplasmatota; class E2; order DHVEG-1; family DHVEG-1; genus JAFGPP01. The sequence goes on along the minus strand of JAFGPP010000134.1, from coordinate 7,970 downwards.
TGCTCTCCGCAGAGGATACGATACAGTAACTGTTGCTACATGCGGTAATTATGGAGCAGCAATTTCCCTAGCTGCTTCTTTAGCAGGATTACGGTGCGAGATTTTTATTCCAGAAAAATATCATACATCTCGAATAAAGGAAATTGAAGATAGCGGAGCAAAGATTAATAGGGTAAGTGGGGACTATGAAAATGCTGTTAATATTTCGCAAGAAATGGCGGACAGAAATGATTACTATGATGCAAACGCTGGAGGAATTAATACAGTAATTCAATTAAACGCATATGCAAAAATTGCAGATGAAATATATGATGAATTGAGGGATGCCCCTGCTGTTGTAGCTTTACCCGTTTCAAATGGTACCACTCTATCAGGTATTTATAAGGGGTTTGTTAGTCTTTATAGGCGTGGAAAAACTTCAAAGATTCCAAAAATTGTTGCAGGATCATCTTACGGAAAGAATCCAATTATCCAAGCTTTTTTAAAAAATACACCAACATGTGAAGACTTAATTCCTGAAAAAATACGAGAAACGGCGATAAACGAACCTCTAATTAACTGGCGTTCGATAGATGGTGACAATGCCCTCCAAGCTATAAGAGAGTCTAATGGTTGGGCTTCCTATGTTAGCGATAAAAGTATGATTTCATATTCAAAGCTTATTAGAGATAAGGAAGGATTGAGTGTTCTACCTGCTTCGACTGCTGGTTTAATAGCGGTTTTAGAAAGACATCGTAAGGAGTTATTGCCCAATGACAGGTATGTAATGGTGCTTACCGGAAGAAAGTAAATTTATTTGTTTGGGGTAAATTAAATTGGAAAAACATCGGGCTATTTTATACGCAGATAGATTGTTCAATTGTGCTGATGGCAAAACGACTCACGGGCTTGTCAGATACAGTAATAAATACAAAATAACTTGTGTGGTTGATACAACACTTGCAGAAGGGGATGCAGGACAAAAATTAGATGGAATTCAGAGAGGTATTCCTTTATACAATGATTTAAAGCGTGCTATTGAGCTAACTCAAGCTGATACTTTTATTGTTGGAGCAGTTTCAGAAGGTGGGATACTTCCTAATAGCTATGATAAGGCTGTTGAATATTCATTGAAAAATGGCTTGAATATTGTTTCAGGATTGCATGAGTTTTTATCAGATAATCCAGTTTTTTCGAGACTTGCTAAAAAAAATGGTTGTAGTATAATTGATATAAGGAAGATATATCGAGACTACAAACGCTTCTATACTGGTGAAATAAAAAAAGTTAAGTCATTTAGAGTTGCGGTCCTAGGTACTGATTCAGCAATAGGAAAAAGAACAATTGCAGTTTTGTTAAATAAGGAACTTCTTGATCGAAATAGGAAAACCGACATGATATTTACGGGTCAAACTGGATGGCTTCAAGGTTGGCCGCACGGGGTTGTTCTTGATGCAATGATTAATGATTTTGTTTCTGGTGGTATTGAAGGTGCAATTCTTGATTCCTGGAAAGAGGATAAGCCCGAGTATATGATTATTGAAGGTCAGGGTAGTCTCGTTCATCCATTTTTTCCAGGAGGTTTTGAAATTTTGGCTGCAGGGCGTGTTGACGGCTTTATTTTAGTAGATGCTCCAAATAGAAAAAGTTTGGATGGATTTCCAGATTACCCCATGCCAGATCCTAGAAAAGTAATCAAGATTGCTGAATTGCTAACAGATAAGCCATTGCTGGGTATAGGAATTAACAGAGAAAACATGGATAAAGATGACATAGAAATGTCAATTGAAAGACTTAGTAAAATTTTCAAAGTGCCGGTCCTAGAACCTATTTCTATGGGAGTTAGAGAAATCGCTGATGTTTTGGAGGATTTAAATGGGTGAAGTAACATCAAAACTAATTTCTTTTTCGTCAATAGAACTTGCTGAACCTATTATTCAGGACAAGAGCGTTGTTTCAACAATTACTCTTAACAAAAATAATGGAGAGAATAAAAAATTTGAACTAAGCATAAAATATGAGAATAAACTAGATCAAACTCATCTTCCCCTGTTAAGGATGGCATTTTTTATTCCACTTTTAAATTATGGTCTGTTTACCAAAAAATTCCTGCTAGATTTTCCAATTAGCAAAATAGACCTTTTCCTTTTGAATAAATTAAATTTTGTTTTTAGCAGAGATATTTTTGTTAATAAAATTTTGAGACCTCGAGCAAACTACATTCTTCCAGAATTTTTAATAAATGAAAAAAATGTTAATTATGAAGATGCAAATCCGAATGGCGAAATAATTCCATTAAACGTAATCGACGATTCGGCAATAACTACAAATATTGTCAATAAAAGATGTGGCGTTCTTTCAAGTGGCGGAAAGGAAAGTCTTCTTACCTATGGTATTTTAAAAGAAATTGGGTCAGAAGTTTACCCTTTGTATGTAAATGAGAGTGGGGGTCACTGGAGAACGGCAATTCCAGCTTATAATTATCACTTAAAAAATGAAGAAAATACACACCGAATTTGGACAAATGTGGACAGATTCTACAATTTTATGCTAGATAATTTAAATTTTATTAGGTCAGATCATAGAAAAATCTGGGCTGATACATATCCTATTAGACTTTGCATTTTCCCATTTTATGTATTTGCACTTTTACCAATTTTTGTTGAAAATAATATTGGTAATCTTTTAATCGGCAGTGAATTTGATGATCTTAGAGTAACTCCTCAATATCATGGCATTAATCACTATTTTGGAGTATATGATCAACATCAAGATTATGATATTGAGATGAATAAGTGGTATAAAGAAAGAATTCCAAGAATGGTTCAATGGTCTGCAGTTAGAAATATATCTGGATTAATAGTTGAAAGGATTCTTACTAGACGATATTCTCAACTGGCTAGTTTACAGCGTTCCTGCCACTCCTGTCATTTTGAAAATAGGGAAATAGTTCCTTGCGGTAAGTGTTCGAAATGTATGGGCATTTTGTTGTTTTTACTTGCAAATGATGTAGATCCAAAAATAATGAATTTTAAAGAAAAAGATATTGAACTTTTTTCAAAAAGAATAAATCCAAATAATTTACGTCTGGATGAAGATGAAAAAAATCAATCATTTTATTTAATTGGTTCTAGAGATAAAACACCAAATATCAGATCTATTGATCATGTAGAAAAAATTCACGTTAACAGAGATAATTGTGATTTGGAGTTAATTCCGAATCATTTAAGAGAGGATATTTTGGAGATACTTAAAGAATACACAACCGGCTTTTGCGAATTAAAAAATGAAAATTGGGCTGCTTTAAACGAATTAAAAATTATTCTTTAGGTTGTAAGTTCTTTAATCATTCTGAAAGCATCATTAGTTCCAAAATTTTGATTCTTGTAATAGTTTTTTAAAATTGATGTTTTTCTAAAACCGGATTTTTCATATAGAGCTATAGCAGGGATATTGCCGGTAGATACTTCCAATCTTACTTTTCTTATGGCGCGGCTGGACATCTCTTTTTCAGCAGCGATTAAAAGTTTCCTGCCAATTCCGTTTCCCTGAAAAATGGGATCAACATTTAATGTTTCTATACCTGCAACGCCAGATCCATTTTTGTACAATACAATTATGAATCCTCTAATTAAATCATTATCAACTTCCGCTAGGCAGCAGCTGTTTGCTTTGTTTATAAGATATTTTAATTGTTTTAAGGTATATGCAAGTTGTTCACCGAAACATTTCTGTTCTAGTTCTACTACCCGCTTAAGATCGTTTGGTTCAATTTTGCGCAGTAATTCCGAGTCCATGATTATCGACCTCCCCAACACGTTTTACAGTTATCATCAGTTTATTATTTTACTTAAGGTCGATGTATCTCATCCCTCCATATTAATCTTTCTTTACAAATATATCCGTTACTAATCTATTGCACGCCCCAAATAGATAATAAAATAATGTTACTTTAAAAACCAGCGGTTTTCAGTTAATAGTACGAATTTATGCGCAAATCTTCTCAAGATTAATTAGAACCGCGGCAAGGAAAAATATCGGATTTATGCCCATACAACCTAAACATTTTGAAAATAAATTAAAAAAGGCTATGTAAATGGATGAGAAAAATAATATTACAAAAAAATTGCAGGAAATTGTAAAACAAAGAAAAATTCCAATAGTAGTAAATAAGCAAGCAACTGGCTACAAACCTTCTAAATCAACAAGCAGAAACATTGAAAGCGAAGGTTATTTGTACTATAATTATGACGAATAAACCCCAATTCACGATTATTTATTTTTTAAAGCCTCAGCTATAATAAGAATACTTCCGAGTTGCATTCTAACTAAGTTGCGGATGGGAAGTTGATAAAATTTTCCCCTTTCTTGAACATTTTTCCCAAGTGTTTTAATTTCAATATCTGCAGAATCCATTATTTGACATATTTTTGGCTTTCCGCCTTTTACACAAATACTTTCTGCAACTCTCCAAATTTGACCTAAAAAGAAAAGATCAAATATGTCAGATAAGACTTCACTTTCAAAAACTTCTGAATTCGTTACAATTTTATCTTCAGTTTTATCTAAAATTCTTTTTTCATGATCTAGTGAGTTTTGAGCATTTGTTAAGTGTTTTTCTGCAGCATCTAACAAAACAGGATCTGCAAGATTTGAATGGTCTTCTATTAAATTAATAAGTTTTACAGAATACTCAACTCTGTGTTTTTTCCTTAAGTACCGTTCTATTACAATTTCTTTTTTATTTCTATTTGAAAGTTTTTTGTCTTGTAATTTTGCCGAAAGATACATTGGAACCTCGCAATTAAAACTGAAGCCTCCGATTTCCTGTTGGTACCATTCATCACTACAAGCCCCTCGTTTTATTGTTGTTAGTAATCCCGGGTCTTTTTTCTTGTAATAATCGATATAATCTTTTAACCCATACATCTGATAAAAACCAGGTTGAAACATTTTTCCAAAGGGAACGTCTGGTGCATTGTCTGATAAACGCAGTCTACAACTTTTCGCCAATTTTTTTAAATCATTATAAACTATTGGAATATCCTCACTTAAGTAGTAATATGCATTGTGAAATCCAGAGTGGTGCAGATTGCATAACAAGTCGGGTTTCTCATCTTCTAAAACTTTTTTTACAGCCAATGTTTCGGGACGAGATTTATACCATTTATACTGATCATATTCTATTGGAAATGTCCATTCATATTGGTCTTCTGTTGGCTCTCTAAAATTTGATTTTGCCATACTAGAAAAAGAATGAGGCATGTTAAACCAACCCTCGTTTAACCTCATCCCCCGTCTTTCAAGTATTGGTATAAACAGCCATCTCCACCCAAAAAAATTTTTTTCAGGGTGTGATGCAATCCAACAAGCAAAAAATGATACAACTAAGCTACCGAGAGGTTCGTCACTATGAGGAACGCCGGTGATTAAAGCAGTTTTTTCCCCTTTTCCTATTTCAAGCATTTCAAGAGGTTCATTATTAATGGTGTAACCAATTTTTTTATGTTTAACATTTGGAATTTTTTTAATTAAATTTATCAAATCATCGATTTCATCTACTTTTAAAAATCGACTATATGTAGGAATATCTCTAAAAATGTCTTCATAATTTTCTTCCATTTACAAATTAACCTCTATACCAAGACCAGGTTTATCAGAAGGTATGACAAAACCATTCTCATAATGTGCACCACCTTTGACAATATCTTGTTCGAAATCTAAAGCGGAATCTAGGTCTGCATATTTAACATTTTTAAATGCACAGGCAAAATGAACACCCGCAGCCATGGCCCCCATTGATTCATTCATGCATCCTATCATAACAGGTATTTCTGCAATTTCTGCAAATGTATTTGCTTTGATAGCGTTTGTAATTCCACCTATTTTCATAAGTTTAATATTTATCATGTCTGCTATTTCCATTTTAACTGCTTTAAGACTATCTCTTAATGTTAATGCAGTTTCATCAGCCATAATAGGAACAGGGCATTGTGATGTTACCTCCTTAAGTGCATAGAGATATTTTGCAGGGGTTGGTTGTTCAAGTATTTCGATATTAGCCCCTAGCTTTTCTAGCGTCTCTATTACACGTAATGCTTTTTCCAACGTGTATCCTTCATTGGCATCCATACGAATCTTGATATCTGGGCCCACTGCATTTCTAATCGCAAGAACCACTTCTATATCTTGATCGGCATCCATTCCACACTTTACTTTCAAACATTTGAATCCTCTATTGACAAAACCTTTGGCCCTTTCGACCATTGTGTCAGTAGGGTTCAAACCAATAGTTACCGAAGTTTCAATCTTATCTTTGTAACCTCCTAGAAGTTTATACAAAGGCAAATTCGCCTTTTTACCAAGAATATCATAAAGAGCCATATTCACACCAGCTCTTAGTGAAGGATTACCATTTACTTTTTCTTCAATCAAATCATTTATAAAATTAACCCTTAGTGGATCTTCCCCAACAAGAATATCTTTAATTACATTATTAAAACAATTAATTACCGTTTCTTTGGTTTCAGATGTTACGCTGTCTGGTGTTGCACAACCCCATCCAGTAATATCTTCATCAGTTTCAATTTTTAAAAAGACGTTTTCACCTATATCAACTGTTTCATTTGCGATGCTAAAAGGCTCTTTCAATCTTAGAGCCATTGGTGTTGCAGAAACCATTCTGATTTTCATATTAGACATATAACAAAATTGTTTTAATAACTATTATCATCATCAGAAGTATTATCAGAATTTTCATCAAACTCTTCAAATGATGGCGATTCTGATTTTAATTCGTCATATCCTTCTTTCAAAGATTTTTTATTTTCTCTGAAAATAATGTGCTTGCAAACTTTGCATCTGCCCTTTTCGTCGTATTCTCTCCACTCCATACAATGGAGGCAGAATTCGTCATTTCCAATTTTTAATTTCATAATATTTACTCTGATTTTGATTCAAGTGTATTGTTATATATATACATAACATTTTTTAGTATTTAGTCTGATAAAATTTGATTAATTGCCTTTTAATTCACTTTAGTTACGTTATAATATTCATGCCAAAGATAAAACGACATTATTACATATGTCATTTATTGTATATGAACCTTCAATATAATTTCGTCCAATTTCTCTTTATCAAACTAAAGGTTTTATTTTTCCAAACTATTCCTTATTATGATATATCAACTATCAAAAATCAAAATCCGTTATCAGATATTAATATATTTTGCAAATTACATTTTTCCAATAATTTAACATTTTATAAACTGTTTCAGTGTTTAATTTTAATCCCTAAGGATTCTAAACCTGTTACCCCTCTTTCAGTGAGTTCAAATATATTTTTATCCTTTTTTTTGAACCACTCAAGTTCGAACATTCTTTCCATTAGTAGAGCCCCTAAGTGTGAACCCATGTGTTCACATATAATGCCATAATTGCTATCACTACATATAGTGATAATCTTTTTGTTATTTGAACGAAGTTTATCTATATCTATTCCAATTATTTCTAATTCTTCCCATCCTTTTTCAGTAATTATATAATCGCCATTTGTTTTTTTTATTAACTCCTCTCTTAAAAAATATTTAAGTAAAGCCTCCCCCAATAATCCTCCGATATGATCATTACAAATTATTACAATTTTTCCATTTTCAAAAAATTTACTATTCAATCTTCATCAACCCTTACCCTATCTTTCTTACGAGTGCATGGTTGCTGTTTTATAATCCTGTACATTACACTTGGTTTTCGTGCCATTTTTCACCTTATTTCTACATATTTTACAAAATTCTAATTCTTTCAAATTTTTGGTAGATTAATCAATCTTGAGATTGTTTTCTAAGGAAAAAGCTGAAAAAATTAAAGAAAAAATAGTTAATAGTTGAAAGCATCTATTTTATTTAAGATATTTAATGAAGAGAAATATTTGCACTCGAAATAAATGCATCAAATGCTGTATTGAAACATCAATGCTTCTATCAAATGAGG
>JAFGPP010000133.1 GCA_016936135.1 Thermoplasmatota archaeon | reverse complement strand
TTTGGCAATTTTTAAAGCGCTAAAATTTATTAAAGAGCAAAAAAAGAATCTAAGGAGCCTGCCAATATTTACATATTATTTTGCAGGAAATTGGATTCAAACAAAAATTCCGATTGAATTGAACTATAAGAATAAGGCGGCAATGACTTTAGAGATTTATCCAAATGAAAATGAAGGAAGAATAATTTTGACTACTGCACATCCGGAGTATATGATTTGGAGGGATGGAAAAATTGAGGAAGTCGAAGATTCAGAGTTTAATTGCATTGCCAACGGATTTCATAAATGGACAAATGTGGCAGCTTTAAGTAAAGATATTTCTGTAGAATTGACATCAACCTGGTGGATTGTGAGAAGAATGGTAGCATGGGCCGCAAAGATTTCTGAAAAAAATATGCCTCCTATTGCAAAAGAAAAATTAAATAAAGAAAAAAAAGAGATGCTGTCATCTGAAATTTTTTGGGACGGAACGATACTTCATCAGATGTCAAATATTTAGATAATTTAAATGGGCAAATATTTCCCTGAATTGAATAAGATTTACTTGTTAAGTATTGGCCACAAATGATACCATATTCCTTTTAGATATATATCTATTGAAAGTGATAAGAATTTGATGTCACCAGATATATCAAGGTTCCAATCCTGTATAGGCCAAATAGTCCAGGAAATATTGAAATCTTCTGATTTGAAAGATTCACCAATTATTTCAATACCGACATCTTGCCCTTTTATTAAAATATCAATCGTACTAAGGGGTTGATTATTCGTATCTATCGTAAAGTAACCTGACAAATCAACATGCCATGTTGTAGATATGTATGTTGCAATGGGTTCTGCCTCAAGTTTTGCGATCCATTCACCTAATTTAAATTTCAAATCAACTTTCAATCCAGTATTTTTTGTAACAGTGAAATCACCGGAATCCGTTAAATTCCAGGTTGCATTGATATCTATACTTGCGATATTATTTATTGATAGATTAATGATGGGATTTTCCAATCTATCTTTTAAAGTAAAATCTGTCCCATCTGAATCAATAGAAATGCCGTAAGAACCATTTAAAAATGTTGGTGTCCATTGTGCATGAATTTTTCTTGGAGTGTTTTTTAAAGTTGCATATTTACAAATTCCCAATTCATCTGTTGTAATTTGTAATCCAACATCGTACATCTTTTCGCTTTCATATACGAATTGGCCACCCTCTTTTCCAAAAGGAGTAATGTCCAGTAAGAAAGAAAGATCTGAAGGTAGTTTATCTATTGAGATAGTTGTTACCTTTTCCTTATCATCTACTGTTCTACCAATGGTTGCCGTTAGCTTTGATTCAATTGCGGCGCGTCTTTCGAATTTATATTGCCACTTGCCGTCCTCTCTAGAAGAAATAAGATCAATTTGGGTCTCTACGGGAGGATCAAATTGAAAAGAAAAACGACGAAGGTTTTCTTCATTATCATCATAATGTGCAAAAAGCACTATGGATTTGTCTTGTTGCGCTGAAGAATATTGTGGATTAACGTAGAAGCTCACTTGGCTATATTTTAGTAAAGGATTAATCAAAAAGATACTGGAAACTCTTGTAAAATCTGGAATTTCGTTTCCAGCAATATCTGGAGTTGAATAACCAAAACGTAGATTGTTTTCCCCCATTGAGAATGATACATTCAGATCCTTGTCTTTTATTTCACTTCCGATACGTTCTATTCCAACGGTAAATAGAAGGCCAATAGCAAAATCAGGTTCAAATATCATCCAAGGTAAAATTAGGTATTGCGCCTTGATGTCAAATCCTTGTTGGCCAGTATCTTTATTATTATCTACATCAATATATTTTGGAATTCCAAATATTACCTCAGATTCTTTTTCGACCCCTTGGCATTTTGTTTGAAGAAGACTACTGAAAATATTTAGTTTGTTATTACCATTTTGCTTATTGCCTGATAAAATGTTTTTAAAAAAACTTCGGCTTAATAATTCTGCCGAATCATCTTTTGGTATTGTAGTATTTAAACTATTGATTTTATTTTTAAAGAATAAAGAATCATTTGTTGCAAGCGCAGTCCATGAAGTTGTAAGCAGAGATAGTAATATTCCTAAAATTATTATATATTTTGTTCTGCTTTTTATAAAAATCACCTCTTCTAATAATAATATTAGATACTCAGGGTTTATATCATTTTCGCAAAAATTTCAATTTCAAGATAAAAAATCAGTCAATCGGTCGTTATTATTTTTTAATAAGAAAACTTATTGAAACAATTTGCATTTTGCTTTCTCATGATAATTTCTGCCCAGAAACAGTTGGAAGAGATATTGAGACTAATAAATAACGATCCTGTTTTTCTAATCGGTTGCAGCGAATGTGCAACTATGTGTAAAACTGGAGGAGAAGAAGAAATATTGATAATGAAAAAAATACTAGAGCAAAAAGAAATAACTGTCACCGGCTACGTTATTTTGGATCCTGCGTGTAATCTTCAGAAAAGCAAAATTCAATTCAAAAATGTTAAAGAAAATTTGAATAAGGCTAAAAAATTGGTAGTTTTCTCATGCGGCAACGGAGTTCAAACCGTCTCTGAAATATTTGAAAATCTTGAGGTAATTTCAGGAACCAATACTCTTTTCTTGGGAGAAATTAAACATGCAAATGAATTCGAGAAAAATTGTATAATGTGTGGCGAGTGCATCCAGGAAATATTTAATGGTTTTTGTCCTGTTTCAAGATGCCCAAAGCATATGCTTAATGGGCCTTGTGGCGGATCAAGAGATGGTAAATGTGAGGTAAGTTCTAATCTTGACTGTATTTGGAATACAATTTATTTATCCTATAAGAAAAAAGGTCAGTTGAATAAGTTTAAACAGATATTAGCCCCGAAGGACTGGTCCAAGAGTCTGGAATTTAAAAGGGTGATTTAATGATACAATATGGAAACTTGGAAAGGGTTTTGTCAGACGGAAAATTTGCAGTTACCGCAGAGGTTGGACCCCCAAAGGGATGCGACATTAGTAAATTTAAATCTAAAGCAGATTTATTAAAAGGCTATGCAACGGCATTCAACGTAACTGACAATCAAACCGCTGTGGTACGCCTTTCAAGTTTAGCCGGTAGTGTATTTCTCTTAAATATGGGATTAGAACCCATTCTTCAACTTACTTGTCGAGACCGAAATAGGATTGCTTTACAAAGCGATATTCTAGGTGCTTCGGCTTTAGGAATTAGAAATGTTTTGTGTCTTACCGGAGACCACCAATCATTTGGGAATCATCCACAATCAATGGGTGTTTATGATATAGATTCGATTCAGTTGATTAAAATTCTTAAAGACATGAGAGATGAAGGGGTTTTTCAAAATAAAGAGGAAATTCCTCATGGAAAACCCCAACTTTTTATCGGAGCTGCTGCTCATCCGTTTTCCGATCCTCTTGAGTGTAGAGTAGATAGACTTGAAAAGAAAATAGATGCCGGTGTAGATTTTATCCAAACTCAGAGTGTTTTTAACATAGAAAGATTCCAGGAATGGATGGATGAGGTGAGATCTAGACAAATTGATAAGAAGGTACATATACTTGCAGGCATAACACCATTAAAATCTGTTAAAATGACAGAAAGAATGCAGTTTCACATTCCGGGTGTTGACATGCCAAATGATATTGCAGATAGGATCAAGAAGGCTGAAGATCCTGAAAAGGAGGGTTTTAATATTTCATTGGAATTGATTGAAAAAATTAAAGCTATATCAGGAATTCATGGCATTCATATTACTGCTTTGTTTTGGGAACAAGTAATACCCTCAATTGTAAAAGAGGCAGGTCTATACAGATAACAATATAAATTTCGTTATAAAATAATAAAATTTATATGTAATTTCCTAATATATTATTTTAAGAATGGGGGAGACTTATCCTTGTTTTAAAATCTCTCTTCACCACCTTCGATCTTCCCCCATTCTAAAATTTGTATAAATTAAGTGAAATTAATAAAAAAGAGAAAAATCATTAAATACTTAAAATAATTCCATAATTTGAGGAAAGTGGATGACAGAAAAAGAACCTGTTGATTTATCAGATATTGAAAAAGTCGTAAAAATCAGGAAATTAAGTCCCTTTCGCTATTTAGATGACAAAGAAGAAATTGAAAGGGAAATTAAATCTATTGAAATACCTGAATTTACAGTAATGAAGGCACCTGAAAATATAAAAATACATACTGATAACAGTCGAGTTGTAAGTTTAGATAATTCAGAAAAAATTGAAAGAATAATTAAAAAACACGAAGATAAAAGATTAAATCAAAATCATCAAAAAGGCGATTTTAGCATTCATTAAAAAATAAGATTTGAAAGAGAAATAATTTTTTTAATTTACTCCTATTATTTTATTTTTTTATCCAATTTTTTTATGATGTATATTCTACTGAGTATGCATCCATAAATTATATAAAATCAAATTATGATGTTCTTTTTATGATGGGATGTGAATTTAAAAGTCAGGTAAAACTTGATAATATTCAAGATTTTGAAATGATGTTTGATAGGATGAGGGTAGATCGTCCTAGAGAAGCTGCTGTTTACTATGCCACTTTAGTTCTGGACTGTCCAAAAGAATTTTCAGAATTTTTGAAAGTTGCTGAAGATTTGGCAAATATTACAAGACGACCATTGGAAACGGGAAGAAATTCATTACTAAAACAAGGTTTAATTGCAAAAGTTTTGTTTTCACACGATGCAGATGAAGACTTCGGAAGAGAAAGCTATTTACCCGTACATCCGAGAGCTTTATGGGAACTAATAAATAACGACCTTAAGTCCCATATTGAAGAAGATACCTATAATGGAATCAAACATAGACTAGAAGAATATGGCAGGTCCTACAATAACAACTTTAAAAAATACGGGATAAAACTTAAAAGAAATGGAAACGTGACTTTACAATATAGCGGCAAATGGATATTATTTAATATTCTTAATAACTGTCTAGACCAAGGAAATCACTTAAGGATTCAAATAGGAGGAGAAAGATTTTTCGAGGAACCTTATATTACATATTTTAAAAAATTCCTTGATTGTAACACAAAAGTGCAGTTGATAATTGATACCAAGATTAACATCGATGCAGCTAAAGAGTTGAAAAAAAATTACCCTGATAATCTTGATATAAGATATTTTTCTGAGGAGATATCCGGTACCCAAAGAAATTATGTTTTTGGAAAGGAATTGGCGGTAAATGGGATAAAAATACTTCCTGAAACAACTAGCGAGCCATCTTACGTAGGTACAGCTTATGTAGACGTGGATGATATTGAGGTTCTAAACGAAAAATTTACAAGTCTCTGGGATTTGGCAAAACCATTAAAATAGTCCTAGAACTTCTTTTCCTTTTTTATTTAAATCTGATTGTTTCAAGATTCATTGGTGCAACCGTGTTTAGATTGAATTTTTTATGTATTGATGAAGAAAGTTCAATACATTTTGATTCCTCGCCATGACCAAAAATAATTTTTTCGGGTCTGGGAGACATATTGTTCACATAATTTAACAATTGTCGGCGATCACTATGACCTGAAAATCCATCGACGGTTTCGACATTCATATTCATCTTTATATTTACAATGCTGCCACCAACATTGAGAGGTATTTCGTCCCATCCACGTTGTATTCTTCTTCCAAGGGTGCCTTCTGCCTGATAACCAACGAAAATCATAGTATTCTTTTTGTCTTCTGCCCAGTCCTTAAAATATTCCATAACTGGTCCACCGTTCATCATCCCACTTGTTGCCAAAACGATACAAGATTCAGGATTTGTTATAATCTTTTGCCTGGTTTCATGACCGTCAACACGAATAAAAATTTCGGATAAAAGCGGATTTTCTCCCTTGTGGAAAATATGTGAGCGCAGTTTATTATTTAGATATTCTGGGTAGGCCGTATGAATTGCAGTTGCTTCCCAAATCATACCATCTAGATAAACTGGTATTTTTGGTATTTTTTTTGTTCTTACAAGATCTTCAAGAACAATCATTACCTCCTGACTTCTTCCAACTGCAAAAACTGGAACTAAAACCTTTCCTTTTTTCTTGAGACATCTTTGAACTATGTCTTTCAAATGTTCAGTTGCCTCAGTTCTACTGGGTTGCATGTCTTCTTTCCCACCATAAGTAGATTCCATGAAAATTGCTTCAAGTCTTGGAAATCTGTTAATTGCTGGGTTAAACAACCAGGTACGTTCATATTTTATGTCTCCACTAAATGCAATGTTGTAAAGACCCTCACCAACGTGAAAATGCGCTGTCGAAGAACCAAGAATATGACCGGCATTGTGAAAAGTAAGACGAATATCTGGAGTTATATCTGTTGTATCGCCATAACCTATTGCTATACAATGCTTGATTACTTCCCTAATATTTTCGCCTGAATAGGGAACCTTTTTTGCATCAGCTGCTGCAACCTTCAAATAATCCATTTGCAAAAGAGTCATTAGGTCCCTTGTGGGTGGGGTGCAATATATGGGTCCATCATAACCATATTTGTATAGAACTGGAACTAAACCCGAGTGATCAAGGTGAGCATGTGTAATTACAACCGCATCAATTGTTTCAAGAGGTAGAACTTCCGGGAGATGAATGTAAGGTGAGCCGTTATATTCAGAGGAAACATCAACTCCACAATCAATCAATACTTTGCTATCCTGAGTATTTAACAGTGCACATGATCTACCGACTTCTCTGAAACCTCCAAGAGATGTTACGCGAACATATTTCTCACCAGAAGAGGTACCACGGTGTAATCTCCTACCTATCTTTCTAAGAATCTCTTTTCGTTCATCACTCATTGATCTTAAGTAGCCTCTAATTTCCTGAACTGTTCTTGATTGGACAGGTGGAGTTCGAATAATATTTGGTGACCAGTTGATTTTTTTTCTTATTTCACTTAAATATACACCCTGTTTTCCAATAGCCAACCCTGGTTTCATAACCTCTATTGTTACTTCTCCTACTTCAGGAAGAAAATATATGTTAGTAATTTCTGCCTCTGGAGGGATAATCTTTTTAATTCTTTTTTCTGAGGTATCAATTTCGGTTAAAACTGTAGGGTCTGGTCTGACAACTATTCGTCTTTGAAGCAATTTTGCAAGCTGTCGTATCAAGTCCTCCTTTGCTGCAAATCTGTCCGGATGTTTTGTATAAATTACGACTAATGCTCCCTCAAACTCGACATCAGAAACATCGATACTTGGTGGTATTACACCTCTTACTTTGCCTTTAATCTCCCGTAAAACATCATCAACGGTCATACTATTCCTTTTTAGAACTTTGTGTTAAATTTTTAAATTAGATCAAATTGAATCGAAGATGGAATTATTGTATTCTACTTTTCTAATTTCTCCATCATCTTTTTGATTTCTTCTTCAGGGACTTGGTTAAAACCATCTTTGGTTATAACTGCTACATCAATCATTCCGCCTGAAGCTGAGTCTCTATTTTTTGCAGCAGTAATTGCACGCACTGCAAGTTCTATACCTTCATCTGTTGTCATGTTCTCTCTATAACTATCTTCCAAAACACCAAAAACATATGGTGATCCTGATCCTGCAGATGTATATCTATCAGGAATTGCGCCACCCGCGGCATCCAACGAGTATACATGACCACCAGTTTGATCGAAACCGCCCAATATTAGTTGTACGTAATAAGGGTAAAATTTTCTTTGATTCATTATATTTGACATTAATGTTGCAGCACTTTTAACAGGCATTCTCATGTCTCTTTTTAGTCTGTAAAGATTTGCCTCTGCGTTGAGATAACGGGCAAGGACCTGTAAGTCGCCTACTAATCCGGCTGTTGCTAATGCTAAGTGCTTATCAATTTTATATAACTTTTGCGTTTCCTTGTGAGCAATAAGTGTACCCATTGTGGCTCTCTTTTCAGTTGCAATTACTACTCCTCCCTTGCAGACCATTCCCAATGTTGTAGTACCTGTTTTTTTAACTTCTTCTGGTGTCATAATATCTCCTCAAAATCAGGAAAAACACAAGATTGAATAATACATCGTTTATATATATTTTACTAAAGGAACACTAATTTGGAGCATTTTCTCTTAAAGGTATTATACAATATATCTCTTGTTATTAACGTACTTTATATAAAATATTAAAATTATTTTAGAAACTCAACAATTATTTATAAGGCATTACAAATGTAGTTATATGTCTGGTGAGGGGTTAAAAATATCAAGTTTTGATGAACTTAAAAGTCTTTTGGGTAGGGCTTATTGGCTTGAAAGTCAATTAGAACTTGTAATTCAATGGGAAGCTTATATGGTTTTTAAAAAAGATGAATTTAGAGAAGCACTATTTCAAATTTCACATGATTCTGAAAACCATAAATTAATATTAAATAAAATTTTTTCGAAAATAGAAGGATTAAATCCTGATGAAGCTTTGGAATATGTACAATTAAAAGGTAAGGAATTTAATTTTAATGGAAAATGGGATGAGGAAATTGTTACCGAGCTATTAAAGCATGAAAACTTGGCCTTAGATATTTACACTAAATTACATGATTTTTCAGATACCAATTATATAAAACAGATCTGGAAAGATGATAACTCTGATAATTATTTTAAAAAGCTTGAGTTTTTAATATCTGAAGAAAAAAAGCATGTAGCCCTATTAACACCACTGGCAGGAAAATTAGAAAGAGTGATTTGATAGGTGTTATTCGGAAAATAGTGATGCAACTTTGTTTACCTGATCTTTATGCGCTAGCACTGTTACTTTGTCTCCAGAAAATAATTCAATATCATCTGTTGGAATTATGAATTTTTTATCACGTTCAACTGCGACAATAAGACTCTTTTTTGGAAGACCAATTTCATTAATAGTTCTTCCTGAAAGTTTGGAATTAGGATAAATCGGAATCCGGAAAATTTCGGCATATTGTCCAACATTCATATACTCTTCCACGGTTGGATGTTTTATAGATTTGTATAAATGTTCCGCCATTACGATGTTGGGACTTTTTACCATTTTTACTCCCTTTTCCATATACATTGGTTTGGACTCGTCCTGATTGACAACGGAAACAATATGTTTTACTCCCTTATTTTTTGCAAGTGAAACAACCATAAGATTTGTTGCGTCATCTCTTGTTGTGGTAACTAATACATCAGCCTTCTTTAATTCAGCTTCATCAAGAGTTGCTTCTTGCGTAGCATCTGCGTTAATTGCAACTGCGTCGTATTTTCTAGCAATTTCCTCGCATCTAACCTGGTCCTTATCAATTACAATTACATTGTGATTTCCATCTTTAAGAGACATTTCGGTTAATCTTTGTCCTATGCCGCCCGCTCCGACTATGACAATGTACATTTTATAAATCCCCAACTATACTCAATTTACACTTGTAATTTGTGACTCTTATTAAAACTTTTGATTAATTTAACTTAAATAGTTTAATCTGTAAATCATATTAATTTATTGGCTTTATTTTTTAAGATTTAT
>JAFGPP010000132.1 GCA_016936135.1 Thermoplasmatota archaeon | reverse complement strand
TCGCTTAGCTCCTCGCAATTACAGCTTAAATTAAAAATCAATCCTTTTCAGACAGACACTAATTAATTACTAATGTACTCTTATTACCTTTGAAATTGACCACTCTGTAATCGTTTGACCTTATTTAATATAAAGTTCGCTATTTTTTTTATACAATATTTCACTTTTTTTATGTGAAATAATCGCCTGAAAAGGTATTGAATTCTCTAATGGAATTATAGATATTGGCGGAATATCCCACAAAGATTTAGCCGCAATCCATTGTCCAGCATAACCACCTTCATAGTTTATATGAGCTCGAATATGGAAATGGAGATCACCATTGGGGAATCCATACAACTCATTTGATGAATTGCTATAATAAAGACTACGAGAAGAATCAAGATCTGTGGTATCTGCATGAAGTGCTGGTTGGGTTCCGTCGCTAAGATAACGTATTCCAGCTAAAAAATCACCGTCTGCTTCCCCTTCACCAGTACCCCAAATAATCCGAAAGTTCTTTCGTCTAGCTCCGTTTGGTTCGTTTAATGGACCACTCGAATACCGAATTTGGTCATTTTCTACTGTCGGAAAAATTTCAAGGCTAAAGATACCGGGAGTGCCATCTGTTTGAAAAGTAAGTTGTATGCTATCAATTATGCATGGATATTTAGGACTTGTGAATTCGACCATCAGCAAATCTCCAGTTCCCCCTCCATCGCCAAATGAATGTGCATTGACAGCAATTTGTGGTGTTCCACCATCATAATAGAGGAAATCATAAACTCTGTAACTCGTACTTGCCGCAACTTCGTTTGATATTATAGATGGATATTCAACATTGTTATTACGACCGACTACATAAACGGCATAATAATATAATTTGGCCCCTTCCACAGTATTATCTGTATATGTTGTCGTGTTGCGATCAGTTATTTTTGAAGCGAGTACATCATTGTATGTAACTGGAGAATTTTCTGACCGCAAAACCACATAATAAGCAAAATTAGCAGCTTCACTTCGAGTCCAGGAAATTTTAACTCCATACTGTGATTCTGAAACCTTTGTTACAGTAACTGGCTGAGGCGTGGGATTCGCTGGTGTAGGGACTGTTACGCGGGGTAGCTTATCAGAATTTTCTAATACCTGATAACCCTCTGTGTCAACGGTATTTAACCAGTAAGTATAGGTACGAAGTTCCTCAACTGTTGAATCAGAATAGCTGATTACATTTTCATCATCGATGATTGCTAAGGGGTAGTCTGGTCTTGTGACGGTAGTACTACGATATAGCTCATACTGTTTAAAATCGACATCATTGTTTTTTTCCCACGCCAGTTCAACAAGGTTAAATCGTGGATCGCCAACAACGCGCAAAGCAGAAGGAGTTGGTAAAATTTTAGTAAGATTGATATCAACAGTGGCTGAAGTTCCGGTAATGTTAATTGTGCGTGCACCCTCTGCCTGGGTCACATCATTTTCATCTTTAGCCTCTGCTAGAAATGTTCTGCTATTACCTTGGGGAACTTTAATAGAGCCTGTTGCTGTTTTTCCAACAATTTGTAATGATTTTGTGATGGGGGTTTCAATCCCCGGACCTGTAACTGTTACAGTAACTTTTACAATCGTGGCTACTTTACCCAGACCAATATTTTGTAGTGACGTGCTAGAATTATCTGCTACAGCAAATCTTATTGATACATCGGCTTCCGAGTTACCCAGATCGGTTGGGCTTTGTTTGCTACACACAACAAAAAAAGATGCAATTAAGCATAATAAAATATATGTAATTTTAAAAAATAATTTATGATAGTCCATGGTTTTTCCCTCCCTGGTTAATAATTTGTTTTAGGTAAAGTAATCGTGATTGATACATCTGCAACTTTTTCTTCACCTCCTGATGATGATGCTATAAAATATATTCCAGCACCTACTCCTGCTGTTAGTGCCCAAAACCACCATTTTGAGAAAATAGTTTTGGTTGGAGGAGGTGGCGGGGGCACTAATTCTTTTTCGAAAGCAAATGCTATCTTGTCGCAGTTTTCAAGTATTTGAGATATAGAACCTTGAGCAACTTCAGCATCTATAATAGTACCATCTTCTACGGAAACGAGTATTGCCTCAATAGAAAATAAATTTTCTCCCCATTTTGAAATTTGACCAACAATAACTGCTGTCGCACCAACTTTATTACCAATTTCAGCAGCACGTCTCGGATCAAAGAGGTCCGTTTTAACCAATTTAAGTTCGCCAAGTGCCCCCTCTAATCTAACATGATCAACAATACGTAGTTGACCACTACCGCCAAGAACGGCAATAATGCGATCAGGTATTTGGCTAGCAAAATGATCCATACTTTCATCATTTGTTTTATTCTTGAAGGGAACCGCAGTAATGATCACTTTAGATTGTTTTTGCCTTTGGTTCGCTAAAAGCGGCTGGACGCAAAGAGTAAAATGTGCCAAGATAAGAACAATTGAAATATACTTATACATAAGATCCTCCTATAATTACAGGTATTAGGGTAAGATTTATTTATTTGAAGTTAATTAAACTTGATTGCTGTTAAACTTAACGCACTGCCCTAACATAATATTCATCGGTAATCATTTTTGCCTCACAAAATCCAAGGTTAAAATCGACATACCAAACAGCATCTTTGTCTGCTTTATCAGCAGACCATATCATTTGTTGCCTATTATCAAATATTGAGTCAATGTATAAATTATCACGATTTTTAATAGATTCCATTAGTGTCATTGCTTCCTCAAGTGTTGGTAACCGCCAATCCTTATAGCCAGCGAAATGTAGTCTATTTAGCTCCTCAATCCAATTTAATCCCATCGCATAATTTAAGCGTTTAGAAGATCCCGATTGTTGCCATGTCAAACCGACTTTATTATCAATAACAATCATATTTCCGTTCAAGTTTCTAGTGGTAAATTGATTTTCGATCCCCTCGCTTAAACGATTAGATATTTTGTCAAAAAAACCTTTTGCTTTTAGCATATCATCAACATCTTGGGTAGATAATTTGGTCAATGGTTTTTTTCTTATTGCTTCTTTTAAAGATTCTATACTTGGTCTTTTTACGATCGCTGTATCTGGTCTAATAATAGACTTCGCAAATCTATCGCGCTCCGATTCTGCTTGTTCTTTTTTTTCAGTCATTTGGCTAACTTTTTCTTCTAAATTTCTTTTTGATGAATCTGCGGTATCATAAAGTTTTTTAAATTTCTGACGTTCCTGTTCTGAAATTCTATTTTTAATGCTCAATTCTTTATATGATTCATTTAACTTTGTTCGTTCATTTTTAAATCTTTTGTATTCTTCTTCTAAATTATTATAATCTTCTGCAATTTCATTTTTTTTATATTCCAATTCAATATTGGCAGCCTGTAGTTTTCGATTCTCAGTAATTGCAATATTTCTTAAACTATCAGCCTCTTTTGCTTTGATTTTTGCTTCTTCTATTAAGGTTTCATATTGTCGCTTTAATTCCATGTTTTCTATCAGTCCTTTCAGGCTCTTATATTCAATAGTCGGTTGGATTCCGTATGTGTAAAATAGTATGAAGATGCTTGAAATTGCTATAATGGTTATAAAGGTTTTACTGATTGTTTGAATAAATCTAATCTTCTTCCAGAAGGGAGTGTTTACTTCCTTTCTTTTTTCTTCAAGCAATAACTTTGCATTTTCTGCCTCAAATTTAGCCTTCTTTGTGATGGCTCTCTCTTTTTCTAATTGTATTTTTTGCAATTTGATTTCTAAATTTTCATTATCGCTCATCGTATGTCCCTTAACAATTAATTCTATACATGTTACACACGCCATCAAGTGATTATATCATTTCTGGATAACATTCAATATTTAATGAAATGCAGCAAAAAGCTAACACATTTTATACTGCTTAAAAAATCTTTTTGACTAATGAATGATCCCGTTGATTTAGTACCTTTTTCAAAACTTGATGTCTATATATGGTATAAAATAACTGTTTTAATAACTATATATTGTGGTTAAAATTTTAAAAATGGACTTTTTCAACAGGGTCATGAATATATTATTAAAATAAGGGAATAAGAAATTTGTACCTAATATTCGGAATCGTTAGAGCTAACTTGGTAAAAGCGGGATTCGGTTCTGGTTCAGGAAACAGTTAGCGAAAAACAGGCGTCGTCACAATCATAATCGGAATATTTTATCTTTTTGTAATATAATAAATTTATTTAAAAAGTCAACATATTTTTTTGTTTTTAAGAATTTTTTTTCTAACACTTAGCCACAATTTAAACTCTAAAATATTCAAAAAAACATCCTGTTCGGAATCAAGCAACCCCAGCAACCCATCCCCAATTTTAATATTTTGATCTGCCCAATCCGATT
>JAFGPP010000023.1 GCA_016936135.1 Thermoplasmatota archaeon | reverse complement strand
GGATTTTTTACAGTGGAAGTGGAAATCGAGGTAGTCGATGATCATTCGTTCAAATCGGAGACTTTTTCAGGATTCATCTTATCCTTCATGTTTATTTGGACTTGGTAAAATTCTTAGGATAATTAAAAAATTAGATTTTCTAAAAGGCAATTATCAAAAAAATATCCTATTTTGAAAAATCCATCATTGTTACAGAACCATTTTTCAAATTTGCAATGGGAACCTTAGCCGGATCCGGAATAAAATTTAGCATCTTCTGATAAGATGTTTGAGCCTGCCAACTCGAGGAGTTAATTAATGTCACGCCTCGATATTCACCTATTTTTGCAAGATGCACATGACCAGTTACAAAAATATCAGGAATTTTGTCAATTACCATATAATCGACATGCTCAGGTGCAAGAGGGGTGTATCCTCCATAGGCCGGTGCCAAATGATGTTTTTTTAACATAGTTTTCATAATTTCTACAGGTTCGTTATACTTCAAACACTGGATATTTGTCGCAAAATCTAGCAGACTCTGTCCGTGATAAGATAGTATTTCCACCCCGTGAAGTGAAAAGTAACATGGATTTCCAATAAATGTTATATTTTTTCCAGAAAAAAGATCCTGGATTTCCTTTTCAAATGTAGGCTGTGGTTCGGCCGGTCTAACTGCATCGTGATTTCCTGGCTGCATTATAATCGATACGTAATCCGGTATTAATTGCAGCTGTTCCGCTAGTACTTCGTATTGTCTGTAGACATCTGTTATCGACAATTCCTTTTCCTGGTTTGGATAAATGCCAATTCCATCGACAACATCTCCCGGAATTACCAAATACTTGATTTTTCCTGCAACAGCTTTTTGTCTAGAATTTCCCATCTCTCCATTTATCCATCTAATAAATGCCTGCCATTCTTTTTGCATAAATTGCCTACTGCCAACATGAATATCCGATACAAATGCTGCACAAAGTGGTATTTCGGATCTTCTTCGCTCATTTTGCATGCTAATATCTGGAAAAATAATATTTTGTACAACTAATAGATCACCATTTTTACTTAATGTGCATTTTATGCCAAGTATTTCGTCGATTATTACTTCCCCGGCGATAGAAAAAACTTCACGATTTTCTTTTATGACGATTGCATTTGCGCATCCTGTTTCATCTTCGATTTCAATTAGTTTGTGACCATTTTTAGTAGTTCTAATCTCTTTTATAATTCCAACAATTTGGATTTCTTTTATCCCACTTTTTTTAATTTTATCTATTGGGATAACATTTGCCAGTTCTCTTCTTTGACTTTTTAAGATTTTCCTTAAAACTTCAAATCTATTAAGAAATAACTTGGTGAAATCACTAGTGGTCCCCTCACAGGTACTATGTCCTGTTATGTCCTTAAAAATCCTAATTTCGGCGTCATGTTCAGTAGATAGTGGCTTCCACTTACTGTTTCTAGTTAATGTAATCTTGGGCAAAGCATCATAATTCTGCTCGGGGATTGCAAAATCAGATCCGTTTTCTGAGATGTCATCTTCATTTTCATCACCGTTCTCTTGATATTCAAAAAGATGTTTATTTCTATATATTGCTTCTATTAGTGAATTTTTAAATTCATTTTTTGGTAGCGACTCTTCACATTTATTTGATTGTAATAAATCTAGCATTTCTTGCTCAAGCTGTTTTATTTTTTCAATTGTTAGAACTAAGGGATAATCAATTAATTTATCTGTTATTCTTGACACAAATGCTTTTGGATCGTCTTTTGAAAGAATGTATTTTAGGGTTTCAGGTTGTACGAATGTACCATGTTCTGAAAAGGACTTAATAATTGATTCCATCCTCTAACCCACAAAAAGTATCAGTAAGTATTGTGACTTTATTTTTATGAATGCAGTAATGGGATTTTAAATTATTGTGCACTGCAACGTCTATTTATAAAAGATTGCCCGGAAAAAATACCCTTATAAATATTTTTCTATAAAAATCGCATTTTCAAATTAAAAAATAATATTCATTTTTATAAAAAAATAAATGCTAGATTTTCTCAAAGATTTTTTACGCTTTTTTAGAAAGAAATATAAAAGAAGAGATTCTAAACTTTATATTAGATATAAAAAATAGGCAGTACTTTATGATAAGTATAAAGGTATACAAACAGGGAAATGATATACTAATCGGGGCATGCGATGAGCAACTCATAGGTAAAAAAGTTGAAGATGGAAAGTTTCATCTGGATGTCTCCAAGGACTTTTATGACGGTCAAAGAATAAGTATTGAAGTTTTAAAAACATATCTTGAAAATGCAACAATAGCAAATCTTGTCGGAGAAAAAACAGTGAAATGCGCAATCCAACTTGGTCTTGTAGATCCTGATTGTATTTTGCGAATAAAAGGAATCCCACATGCACAAATTGTAAAAATGCTATGATCTAAATTACCCACTGCTTATCATTTTAATTCTTTTAATCATATCATCGTAATGGCTACCCATCCAGTAATATCTGTTACATGTTGGGCAGTACCAAAAATTGTCTTTAGTTTCAAAAACTTTTGGCGGAACTTTTCCGTTAACCATATTCTTTGAGATAGAATGAAGTTCTGTGTTGCAAACCGAGCATCTTGATAAGAATTTATTTTCGTCAATCTCATGCTCTTTTGTTACCTTGCGTATTTGTTCGATTAGGTCAGTTTCCTGCATCTCGACTGTTGGTATTAGTTGTTTTTTTGCCCTAATAATTAATTCTTTATCTCTGGTGATTAAAATTCTTTTTTCTTTTTTAGCAATTTCCAACAAAGCATCGTCAGTCATTTCATTTGGGGCATAGAAGGTATCAAATCCTAAAATACGCAGCCATTTCGCAAGCGTACCTAACATTTGGTCACATAGTAGTTTCATCTTACATCAAATTGTATGAATCCTAATTTAAAATTGTTGTCTATAATTTTAATAAAAACTCAAATTTTTTAGTTGCTAAAGAACTAAAAGTTAGTTAATAAATACAATATTTCGATGATAATTAAATCTATCAAAATCAGTTTTGAAATCGTTTCCATTAAATATTTAAAACGACTTTTTCGAATTAGGCTGTGGTGCATAGCAACACAAAAAAATATTTTCGTTTTCGGCCTTTATAATAAATTGCCGAAAATTTGACAAAAAGTAAATTTTACAAACTTTCATCAATTGTTTTATAATGAAGTAGAACACCTTCACCAAGTTGAATCAGACTTATCAACTTTAAGTAAATAACTTCGTTTTCATTTTTTATTCCAAATCCTTCTGCAACTGTTGGTGATTTTGCTCCACCTATTATGATCGATCCAATATAGATATAAAGCTCATCAACCAACCTATTTTTTAAAAAATTCCAGATAACTGTCCCACCCCCTTCAATAAGTAATTTTCTTACACCTTTATCGTAAAGTATTGATAATACCTGGTTTAAGTCAAGAAACCCTTCATCATCTAGCAATACTTTAACAACTTCCACATTTTCTTTATATTTTTTTACATTTTTTTTTGTTGAAGTAAAAATTAACGTTTGGGCTTTATTGTTAACAACAAAAGCATTGTGTGGTGTTCTGCATTCTTTATCTAGAACTACTCTTAAGGGTTGTTTGGGATTTTTCACGTATTTTTCCTTTACAGTTAGTTTTGGGTCATCTGTAAGAACTGTACCGATTCCAACGAGAACTGCATCTACATCATTTCTTAGCTGATACATTCTTTTTATGTCTTCATCGCTGGAAATTCTTATCTGTTTTCGATTGGGGAGTGCAATTTTACCATCCGCCGACATGGCACAATTAACAATTACATGTGGGCGATTCATGTATAGTCACTTTGGATAAAGTGGGCAATCCTTTTTATGTTCTGGACAAATTCCTTTGCTCTTACAGCTTGGCCCAGCATTTTTAAAAATTATTGGTGCGACTTTCTTTACCTCTTCAAGCATTTTGTTTGCCAGTTGACGAATTTCCCACTGGGCATGTAGACAACATCTCAATTCAAAAAAATTGAGAAGAGAGCGTGCGTTCATGGTAACAATAATGTTAGTACAAGTAGCATTTGGTAATATGTATCTGGCATCTTCCGCAGGAATTCCCATTTCTAATAATTTATTGTAGTGATCCCAAATTTCCTTCATTGTCTTGTCGTAAGCTTTTTTCATCTGTTCATCTTTTGCAATTTTTGGCGGGGTAACATAGTTGGGATCATTTAGGTTAACATACCGCTGGCTTTGTTGAGCATAGCTTGCGATACGATGTCTTACTAGCTGATGGGTTAGTGATCTGCTCACGTCACTTATTGCAAAAGAAAAACATGAATGCTCTACAACACTTGTATGACCTAGTTTCATAACCTCTCTTAAAATTGATTGTAGCTCCTTTTCGGATTTTTTATCCAGGTCCTCTGGTTTGATTTTGCTATGAGTAAGCTTTGCTGCCATTGCAGCTGTTTTTTCAGGGTTCGGAGTAAAACTAATTATTTTAACATTCATGATTATGATCCTCTAATTGATATCTGTAATGACATTATTATGTTTTCAGTTAAAGTCGTAATGTCGATAGTAATGAAAAGTTTAGTAAAATGTTAAAACCGCAACCTTTTAAAAACTATCAAGATTACAGACGGATGTTATAATTGGAGAAAAGGAGGCTTTATGTTAGCATTTATTGTGACAACAATCATTTGTTTCATTACCTATTTAACTTTAACAACAGGTAGCGGAACCGATGTAGTCAATCTCTGGAGTTATGAAGAACTCATTTTTGGCTTGATATTCTCACTAATATGTGGTTTCATCGCAAAAAAACTATTTGTAAAAAAAGATTTCCGAATGCTAAATCCAGTAAGATGGTTTTCATTTATTGCTTATCTTGTCCCATTTATCATTGCAATGGCAAAAGCAAACTTCGATGTGGCTTACCGTGTTATTACTGGAAAAATAAACCCTGGAATAGTTAGGATTTCCCCCGGTTTAAAAACCGATCTTGGTATTACATTACTAGCAAATTCAATAACATTAACACCTGGAACGCTTAGTGTGGATATCGATGAAGATAGTAATGATTTGTATATTCACTGGATAAATGTTAAAGAAGAATCAATAAAGAAAAAACCTGTAGATTGTAAATTCATTTGTGGTAATTTTCCTACATGGATAAGGAGGATTGCAGAATGATTCCGTTTGATACTTTTATAATTGTTATTGGGGCAATTACACTTGCTGTTGTAATGGCAATCATCAGAATTGTTAGAGGACCTACCGCACCCGATAGAGTTGTTGGTCTTGATACGATAAATACAATAGTAATTTCAAGCATGGTTTTGTTTGGGGCAGCATACAATCAAGTAATATACATTGATGTTGCAATTGTTTATGCTCTTTTATCATTTATATCAACTTTATTCATTGCAAAATATCTTGAAGGGGGCAAGTTTTAAATGTCAATAGTGGACATAATTATTTACATTTTCTTCTCCATAGGGATTTTCTTTAATCTTCTTGCTGGCATTGGTTTATTAAGATTTCCAGATGTTTATACTAGACTTCACGCAGGTACAAAATGTACAACTTTTGGCTCTATATTTCTTATTGGTTCTGTAATTCTAATAGGTTTTAGATCCTGGTATTTTGGTAGTACTGATGGTTCTGTATTGGCAATTCATTCTATTGTTGCATTGATTGCAATATTATTAACAAATCCTACTGGTGCGCATGCTATTGCTCGTGCTGCTCACAGAAGTGGTGTTGAACCGGTAAATGCTGTCATAGATGAGCTCAAGACAAAAACCAAAACGAAATCTCAATCTGACAAATCAGCACATAATAAAAAACCGGAGGTCGGGAAATGATTGATGAACTAATTCACTTTGTAATTCCACTTTTAATAATTATTGCAGCTATTGTTGCAATTCTATTAAGGGATCTACTTGCCTCGGTTATTGCATTAGCAGCAATGAGTCTACTCTTATCTTTAGAATTTTATATACTTCAGGCTCCAGATGTTGCAATTGCCGAAGCCGGAGTGGGTGCATGTCTTACCACTGCCATTCTTGTTTTAGCTATAAAAGGAACTAAACGTAAGGAGGATGAGGTATAATGGAAAAAAGATCAATTGCTGCCATATTGTCATTTTCTGTCGTTGCAGTTTTTTTTATGTTTACTGTTTTACTGATTCATCCTTTTGGCAATCCAGTTAGTACTGAAATGGATGATGACATAATTTCAAACGCTCAAACAGATACCGGAGCCAATAATGCGGTCACATCAGTTGTTTTTGATTATCGAGGTTTTGATACTTTAGGTGAAGCAACTGTTCTATTTACTGCTGTTGCGGGAGTTGTGATGCTGTTTAGGAGGATAAAAAAATGAGCGGAATGTCGAAAATTGTGAAAACAATTACTAGCATTTCCATTCCATTCATTCTTATTTACGGATTATATGTTATTGCCCACGGACATTTAACTCCCGGTGGAGGATTCCAGGGAGGAGCTATTTTTGCATCGGGCTTAGTAATGGTTTTAGTTGCTTACGGATCAGTTTGGACAATGGAGAAAATAAAGGAAAAAAATCTTACAATGCTGGAAAGCTTGGGTGCATTTTGCTTCATACTAATAGCATTCTTGGGACTCGTTTTCGGCACAGTATTTTTTAACAACTATCTAGTGGGTTCAAACTCAATATTTGGAACTGTTCCCGCCGCTGGTTCTGGTCTTGCTGACATCAATACCGCAGGGGTCATTCCTCTTATGAATTTTGCTGTCGGACTTAAGGTAATTGCTGGTCTATTTGCAATTGTTCTAGTTATGGCTTATGCTATTAGCAAAAAGGAGGAAAAGTAATGATTTTTAATTTTCCTTTTATCGCCGTTGCCGCATTGATAATTGTTGGATTATATGCGGTTGTTTTTAGAAAGAATCTAATAAAAATGATAATTGGAATTACAATTATCGAAAGCGGCGTTAATTTATTTTTAATAACATTAGGTTATAGAGAGGGCAGTATTGCTCCGATTTATACCAGTTCCCCTGGTGGAATAATGTCTCTTCCTGTCCCCCAGGCGTTGACTCTAACAAGCATCGTAATAGGTGTTGCAGTTCTGGCACTTATGCTTTCGTTAGTAATACATATTTACAGGCATTACAACACTTTAGATGTTAGAAAAATTGGAGGGGACGAAGAATGAATGCACTAGAATTTTTTGTTGTCAATTCTCCGATTTTTGCTGTTGCCATTCCCCTATTGGGAGCTTTTTTAACTCCAATATTTGGAATGATTAATGACAAATTGAGAAATGTATTTGCCATTTTTATAATGATTATTACAACAGGTATTGTATTTGCACTGTCCTACGATGTAGTAACAAATGGTATTAGAACCTACATTTTTGGTGCTCAAGATCTAAGCCTCCCCGTCGTAAGAATACTATTTGAAGTTGATGCCATGAGCTGCTTTATGGCAATAATAAGTGTGATTCTTGCGGTTGTTGCACTAATCTACTCATGGGCATTTATGAAGGAGAATACAGGTCTTGACAAGTATTACACATTATTACTTTTGATGACAACCGGTATGCTTGGAATGGAGCTTACTGGCGACATGTTCAATTTTTTCGTATTTTTAGAAATAACTTCAATATCATCTGCTGCTTTAGTTGCCTTTTGGATAAACCGGGGAAAATCTGTTGAAGCAGGTTTTAAATATATTGTTATCAGTACTATTGGCGCTTTATTTGTTCTATTCTCGATTGCACTTTTTTACGGACAGTACAATGCGTTAAATATGGCAATAATTGCAAATTCGATACAATTTACTTTTTTAGACAAAATTGCATTGGTACTTTTGATAGGCGCACTTGCAATGAAAGCCGGTATTGTGCCTTTACACATGTGGCTTCCAGATGCATATAGCAAGGCCCCGTCCTCAGTTACGTTGGTACTTGTAGCAGCTACACAGGCCAGCCTATATGGCCTATTGAGGTTATGTTTTACTATTTATGGAAATATGATAACTCTCAGCCCCGTTTCCATTGGATGGTTATTGGTATTATTTGGCATTGTTACAATTTTGCTTGGGGTTATTATGGCAATTGCCCAAACCGATTTGAAACGTCTAATCGCCTTTGCAGCAGTTGGTGAGATAGGTTACATGATACTTGGGATAGGAACTGGTTTGGTTACAATGTCACCTAGCATATCCGCGGCTGGTCTAACAGCTTTGAAAGGTGGAATTTTCCACATTATGAATGATGCACTTGATATAGGGCTGATGTTTCTTGTTGCAGGAGCAATTTTTTATGCCACACGCGAAACATCCCTTGACAGATTGGGGGGACTTGCTAGAAATATGAAATATACAACGGCATTCTTCATTATTGGGCTATTGGCCGTTTCTGGTCTTCCTCCAATGAATGGTTTTGCTTCAAAACTACTTATTTATGAATCGACCTATCAATTGAATCCCATTTTAGCAATAATTGCGATTTTGGCTAGTATTCTTCTGCTAGCAATATTTGTAAAAGTCTTGCATTCAGCATTTTTAGGGCCAGCCTTACCGAGGTTTAACGAAGTTAAAGAGGTTCCGAAAAGTATGCTTTTTGCAATGGCAATAATTGCTGGAATAATAATTGTATTCGGGGTATTTCCCGATATCATAATTACCAATATTGTGGAACCGGCAGCAAATGCCTTGGTAAACAATGCAGGATATATCTCAAAAATACTGAGTCTTACTGGAGGTGCATGAAATGTTGCCTTTTGAATCCCTATTAAAAACCCTTCAAACTGGGAGTGGTTTCTGGAATCCGCTTGTTTGGATTGTTGCAATAATTGTTGCATTGCTTGTGGTACTAATAATTAGAGGATTTGGAAAAAAGGATTACAAAAAGGGAACAAGCCAAACCCAGGCATTTCTTTCTGGTAATCCTGAATACGATAAGGAGAGAATGCACATAAAGGGAAGCAATGTTTATTGGGGTTTTTCAGAAATCTTGAATTGGATTATAAATTTGCTTAAAAAAATGCATACAGGAAATGTTAGTGATTATGTTTTATGGTTTGTGATAATAATAGCCATACTCTTTCTTTCAATTATTATTCCTGCGGGGGCGATTTAGATGGATATTCTACAGATTTCTCAGACAGCTTTGACAGTAATTTTGGGAACAATAGGTTTAGCCATATTTGGAATAATTTTTGGACTATTTTACAAGGGTGTTGATAGAAAACTTTCGGCTCATATGCAGGGAAGAATCGGACCTCCCATCAGACAACCGTTTAGAGATGTTAGAAAATTGTTTGTAAAAGAAAACATTGTTCCAGAAAATGCAATTTCCTGGATTTTTCATCTTGCACCTTTATTTGGGTTAGTGGCGACTATTTCGATTCTTTTATATCTGCCAATTGGTGGATTTAATCCACTTGTAATTTCAAGTGGTGATTTAATCCTAATATTGTATTTACTCATTCTACCGTCACTTGCAATGGTGGTGGGAGGTTTTTCCTCGGGTTCCCCTTACGCCACAGTTGGCGCTCAAAGAGAAATGGCTACCATGATTGCCTATGAATTCCCTCTTGCTATTATTATTATCAGTATGGCCTGGCGATTAAGTATGGAGGGAGTAAGAAATGTCTTTGCTCTATCTTCTATAACTTCAATGCCGATATGGAACTTTGTGGGGCCTTTAGGTTTCATAGGAGGAATAATTTTATTGTTAGCATTAGTACTAGTAACTCCAGCAGAGCTTTCCAAAATTCCATTTGATTCTCCGGAAGCAGAAACAGAAATAGCTGGGGGATTATTAACCGAGTATTCAGGCAGGAATTTGGCAATGTTTTATTTAACTGATGCAGTAAAAACACTAGTCATGGCCTCTGTTATTGTGGCATTGTTTTTCCCTTACAATCTCTCACCGCTTTTCGGGTTGGAATCTTACCTTGCCTTTGCAGTGGATATAATCTTTTACTTGGTAAAGGTCCTGCTTGTGGTGCTGTTTTCGGTAACCCTGATCCGCGTAGCGATTGCCCGACTTAAGATTGATCAGATAGTCTACACATATTGGGTACCAATTACCCTACTTTCCCTAGTAGGCTTGATTTTCCTTATGTGGGACCAGACCTTTATGGTCAACTTTGACATTCAGCCAGTATTTCAAATGCTTGGGTTGGCCTAGATGTAACTGTTACAAATAAAACACAATTTTTACAATTGAAAAAGGAAAAATATGGAAAGAGGAAAGCTTAAGAATCAATCGATTTATCCAATTTTTTTAATCTTGCCTGCCGCATTTATAATATTGGGTTTGATTTTTTTTCCTTTTAAAACAACTGAATCGGGTAATCTTACAGAACAGTTATTGACAGTGACCCTTTTTGTCAGTTTATTTCTTCTTTTGGGTGGTTTTTTTTTAAAAAATAAAGTTATTGGCCATAAAATTAAAATCTTGGGTTGGGTTGTATTTGCGTCATATTGGTCTACTCAAATCAATTCCTTGTACTATAGCGAAAATGGGGATATATTCAATGCCTCTTTGTGCATCGTTGGGATTTTTACATTATTTTACTTTGCTTATCACGAATGGCTATCTATGGAAAATAACGAGGAGGTAGGTTGTTTAAACTGGGCAGTTGGAGCAGCGGCTATTGCAGGCATTGTTTATTTTGGAATTGAAAAAACTCCTCTTGCTCCCTGGCTTATTGAAACGGTGGCTGTGCAAAGCGGTTTAATCTTGGATTTCTTCATAGGTAATGTGGAAGTTAAAGGTGTGGTAATCCTACACAATGGTGTCCATGTCGTTAACATAATCTTTGCCTGCACAGCAGTTCAGTCCATGGTAATTTTTCTTGGAATGATTCTTCCACTTACTAGAGTAGAATTGAAAAGAAAATTAATGGCACTTCTGATAACTATTGTTCCAATCTATTTTTTAAACCTAATAAGAAACGCATTAATAGCATATTTAGTCAAGGACAATCCTGAATTTTTTTCTATTGCACATAACATAATTGGAAAAGGATTAAGCCTGCTTGCTTTAATCATTTTGCTGCTTATTGTTACAAAGATTGTACCAGAGGTTTTTGATGAAATCATTTGCTTAACTGATCTGCCTGAACGAAACGGTCCATTAGAAAGATTTATTAAATCAACCTTTTTGAGAAAAAAATGATATGGTAATTGCCAAAGGCTCGAAATCTTGGATATTAACTCCGCTAATAATTGGAGTTGGATTTACAATTTTTTCAATATTTCTTGATGAAGAAATGTCTTACGTATCCTTGTTTTTCTCATTTATTTTAATTTTGCTTGCGGTTTTTTTCCTAATATTTTTCCGGGATCCACTAAGAATCGCTGGTAAAGGTATTGTTTCACCCGCAGATGGAAGAATCCGTGAAATTTCAGATGTTGAAGATAAAGTGCTAGGAAAATGTAAAAAAATTTCAATTTTTATGAATATTTACAATGTTCACGTAAATCGTATGCCAATTGACGGAAAAATCAATGGAATAACTCATCACAAAGGCTCATATATTCCCGCTTTTAAAAAAGAATCAGAGCGTAACGAAAGAGTTGAAATCCTGCTAGATTCAAAAATTGGAATGATTAAAATCATTCAAATTGCTGGTACTTTGGCAAGGCGGATCGTTACATATGTTTCTAAGGGCGACGTAATTAAAAAAGGAGATAAAATCGGAATTATCAGACTTGGTTCACGCGTTGATATCTTTATTCCATCAAATGCTATAAAGACTTTAAACATTAAAGTTGGCGATACAATTAAGGCAGGTGAGGACACTCTTGCAGAAATCAATGATTAGTTTACTTTCTATTGCTGACTTTATAAGTCTTTTAAACGCCAATCTGGGTTTTCTTTCAATCACAATGGCTTTTTCTGGACAGTTAAGACTTGCCTTGTCCTTTATTCTACTGGCCTTACTTGCCGATGGGCTTGACGGAATAGTTGCTAGAAAAACAAGACATGGAGTTCTTGGAGAACATTTTGAGGCAATGGCTGATATGATTTCAATGGGATTAGCACCACTTGTTTTTGTTTATGCGATTTATCAAAACGAAATATCTTCATGCGTGTATTTTCAAATTTACTTCCATGTAACAGTAATTTTGTTCATATCATTAAGCTCTATTCGCCTATCCTCTTTTCATGTCTTGAAAGACAAAAAATTTTTTATCGGCCTTCCTGCATCGGCTGGTACAATTATAATTCTAGTACTTTCACTTTTAAAGATTGATTATATAGTAGAGTTACTGGTGATATTACTATTTGCTCTCTTTATGGTTTCACCAATTAAGTTTCCAAAGACGGGATTAAGGATAAACTCAATTGCAACATTTTTAATAATTCTAACAATAATTTTTGAAAAATCTTTCAGCAACGTAGCACCAATTATTCTTTTAGTAGCAATCTTAATTTATATTACAATTGGACCACTGTACATGTGGATTGCTAGAAAACGATAATAACTTAGCAACTATCTCGATACTTTTTAATTCCTTATTTCTGATTATTGATTGCCCTCAAAATTAGTTATTCGACTCTTTTTCCGGATGCCAGTCGATAATAAACCACGAGCTCACTGGGCCTGTTTTGTATCCCAATTTTTATTTTCGATTTTCTACTTCCATTTTATTATCTATTATCTAATTGAAAATCTAATTGAAACAATTATTGTATTACTACAAAACATTTCTAAACACAAAACGCATTACATGAAGCCCGTATGGACGATATACCTAAGATTGGCGTTACAGGCATGCCAAACGTTGGAAAAACCCAGACACTCATTAAAGTAATTGAGTTTTTAGAAGAAAGCGGTTACACCATAGAAGGAATGATTACAGAAACAATTTTAGAAGATAACAAGCGTGTAGGTTTTTATGTAAAAGATTGGCAAACTGGTGAAAAAGAAGTTTTCGCTCATGTAAATTTTGAATACAAAGAAAAGGTGGGAGATTACGGGGTTGATACATCGGTTCTTGATAAAATAGGTATACCTGCCATAGAGAAAGCAATTATAGATGAGGATGTGGACGTAATTGTAATCGATGAAATAGGAAAAATGGAAATGCTTTCTGAAAGATTTTGTGAAGTTGTTATCGAGGCATTAGATTCTGATAAACCGATAATGGTTACTCTGCATAAAAAATCCAGAACACCTTTGTTACAGGATGTTAGAAGAAGGGATGATATAAGAATTTTAGAGGTAACCCCGGTTAATAGAAATCTTTTACCTTATAAACTAGAAAAAATTATGAAAGAAAAATTGCCACCACTTTTTTAGATATGCACGACTTATTAAAACCTCAGGTTGTCAGAGAGGGAGACACCAAGATTTTAGTTTTTAAGGACAAGGTTTCTGAAAAAGGACCAGGTTCAAAGCATTCTTTGCCATTCTATAATCCTTCTATGGAATTGAATAGAGACCTTTCAGTTCTTATAGTACAATGGCTGGCAAATACTTGTGAAAAAAAATTGGAAATTCTTGACGGACTGGGAGCTTCAGGAATAAGGGGAATTAGATTTGCAAAAGAAATATCCGGTGACTTTTTTGTCACCATTAATGATTGGAGTGAAGAAGCCTATAAATTGATTAAAAAAAATATACAGACAAATGGATTTGAAAACGTAATTGCTTCTAATGAAAATCTAAATTTGTTATTATCTAAGAAAAGTTATCACTACATTGATGTGGATCCGTTTGGTTCGCCTGCATATTTCGCCGACTCTGCACTTAGAAGTATTAAAAATAATGGAATTATATCCTTTACTGCAACTGATACAGCAACATTATGCGGGGTTTATCCTAAAGTTTGTCTCAGACGTTACGGCTCGGCTTCCTTCCACTCATATTTAATGAAAGAAATTGGTATACGAATTCTTTTGGCATTTATTTCTAGGGAAGCTACTAAATATGATAAGGGAATTTCCCCAATATTGTCTTATGCAACTGATCATTATTTTAGGATTTATGTTCAAGTTAGAAACGGTGTAGAACATGCTAATGATTCTGTTAGGAAACTATCCTTGGTAAATTCGTCTCAGTTTTATGTTAATGCAGAGAATATTTTAGTAGGACCTTTATGGATGGGCAAATTGGAAAATAAAAGAATTATTGAAAATATCCGATCTATTCTCACCGATAAAAAAATGGGTACAAAAAATACTCTTTGGAAACTTTTAGATTTGCTTGAAGAAGAAAGCGAAGCCCCAGCATTTTTTTATAATTCTGATGACATAGCTTCCCGTCTTAATTTATCTCCCCCAAAAATGAAAGTAATTTTTAATCAATTAAAAAAGAAGGGATACAATGTCTACCGGACGCATTTCAGTCCAACAGGTTTTAAAACAGATGCACCTTTAAATAAAATAGAAAAGGCGTTTAAATCAAATTAAATATGTATTGTTTATATTTAGGGGGAAGTGTGTGACAAAGAAATTAAGGCTTGGTATTTTAGCTTCTGGAAATGGTACAGATCTGCAAAGCATTATTGATGCATCAGAAGGTGGGTTAATTGATGCTGATATAGTTGTTGTTGTAAGTGACAGAAAGGATGCATTTGCTTTAAAAAGAGCAAAGACTCACAATATTGAGGGGTTTTTTGTAAATCCCAAAGAAAAAGACGAGATGGATAAAGAAATTGATGATGTTTTAACCAAAAATAATGTTGATTTGGTAGTCGGAGCTG
The DNA here is from genome assembly GCA_016936135.1 of Thermoplasmatota archaeon. Classification (GTDB taxonomy): domain Archaea; phylum Thermoplasmatota; class E2; order DHVEG-1; family DHVEG-1; genus JAFGPP01. Next base: position 12,069 of record JAFGPP010000023.1, on the reverse strand, counting down.
GATATATGAGGATTTTATCCGGCGATTTTGTTAAGAAATGGTACGGAAAATTAATTAATATCCATCCTGCACTGCTCCCATCTTTTAAAGGAACAAATGGCCAGGGAGATGCATTTGATTATGGAGTAAAAATTACTGGTTGTACTACACATTTCATCGATGAGAAAACGGACCATGGTCCAATAATTTTACAGGCAGCAATTAAAGTAATGCCTGGCGATAATAGAGATACTCTTGCACAAAGAATTCTCAAAGTGGAGCATCAAGTTTTGCCAAGAACCATTCAGCTTTATGCAGAAGGTAGATTAAAAATTGAGGGTAGAAAAGTAAAGATATTACCAGGAGATTCATGGTTGAAGGAGCAAGAAAATAATTCTTGGGTCTTATATTCCGAGGGGTATTAGATTTTCTGTATGAATATTGCTGAAAGTATCCGCTGGCTTAATAGTTATTCACGTTTTGGAATAAAACTTGGCCTGGAAAGAATAAAAAATCTTTTAGAACTAATGGATAATCCCCAAAATTACTTTAGAGTAATTCACGTTGGTGGTACAAATGGCAAAGGGTCTGTCTGTCATTTTATTTCATCAATACTTTTTCAAAATGGTTACAATGTTGGTCTGTATACCTCCCCCCATATACAAGAAATTAATGAAAGAATAGTAGTAAATAAAAAAAAAATTTCAAACAAGGAACTTTCAAATCTGGCAAAAAAAATAAAACCCTTAGTTGAACAAATTGAAAATATAGATCCACCCACATACTTTGAAATACTAACCGCGATGGCATTTCAATATTTTAAAGATAAAAAAATTGATTTTGCAGTCATTGAGGTAGGACTTGGTGGAAGATACGATGCTACAAACATAGTAACCCCTTCTGTTTCAATTATTACAAATGTTACTTATGACCACAAAGAAATTTTAGGAAAAAGAATTGGAAAAATTGCTTACGAAAAATCAGGTATCATCAAAAATAACACTCCAGTGGTAACTGCAGCCTTGGGTGAGGCATTAAGAATTATTGAAAACGTTGCTAAAGAAAATAACTCTATTGTACACAGGATTAGTAAAAAAAATATCAAACGAATTTGTTCAAATGATACTTGTCAAGATTTTGTTATCAAGGGTACTTTAAAGCAATATTTTGTCAAGACAAAAATGTTAGGCGAACACCAGGGTCAAAACATAGCTGTTGCCCTAGGGGCAGTTGAATTACTTCAAATGAATGGAGTATTTATTTCTGATTCAGGTATCCTTGAAGGAATAGAAAAAGCATCGATTCCCGGAAGAACAGAAATAGTTCGTAAATCTCCAATGGTATTATTGGATGGAGCCCACAACCCGGCTGGTATTAAAACTTTAAAACATACTCTTGAGAATGATTTTTTTTACAAGAGGATTATTTTAGTTCTTGGTATACTTGCAGACAAGGATATAGATAAGATGCTATCAACCATTGTCCCACTTGCAAATATCGTCATCCTTGCAAAACCAAAGAATGATAGAGCGTGGAGTATTAATCAAATAAGAAAGAAACTTGAAAAAATGGGTTTTTTTACAGAAATTATTGAGATTAATGATGTTAAAAACGCAGTTACTCATGCTTTATCTATTGCAGAAGACCAAGACATTATTTGTGTGACCGGATCGCTATATACTGTTGGAGAAGCTCGCGATTTTTTTACAAACAAATAATCTATTTATATAGTACCACTATTAGGACCGATAATGACTGACCCCAACGCATATTTCATAAATATTAATTCGATAAAAGATGCAAAAAAAGAAATACAAAAGGTCGGTAGCGATCCTGAAAGTATAGAGATAATGGCTCCAAAGGCCGTTACAAAAATCATAAAAGTTGAAAAAGTAATTTTACAGGACGCAATAATAATCAAGCAAGACATGCTTTCGATAGGTGGTGAAGTAGCGGTTCCACAAAACACCTTTAAACTTCATGGCGAAACTGGAGACATTCTAATAATTGGCACGCTAAGACAACTTAATGATTTAGTGATAAAACTTGACAGGCATTATCCTCGTTTGAAGAAAATAGCTGAAAAAATTGCAATTCTATTAAAGGAGGTAGAATGAAATATCTAAAAGTTGGGAGTAAAAAATTTTTGTTGGGTAAAAAAACACTTATTATGGGAATCTTAAATGTTACTCCTGATTCATTTTCAGATGGCGGGAGACATTTTTCTTCAGATGATGCAATTAAACACGCAATTAAACTTGAAAAAGATGGTGCAGATATAATTGATATTGGGGGTGAGTCAACCCGTCCTGGCTCAAAACCAATATCTTCAAAGGAGGAAATAAAAAGAGTTCTACCTGTTATTGAAAATTTGGCCGATAAATTAAGCACACCTCTTTCAATAGATACCTATAAATCAGAGGTTGCAGAAAAGGCAATTGAACTGGGAGTTGGAATGGTTAATGACGTAACTGCGCTCCAAGGAGATCACGGTCTTGTAAGCGTTATTACTAAACACGAAGTTCCTATCTGCCTGATGCATATGAAAGGAAATCCTCTAACCATGCAAAAAAATCCAAAATATGATGATATGGTAAGAGAAATTTGCGCTTTTTTAAAAGAAAGAGCCGACTTTGCCATATTCTACGATGTAAAAAAGGAAAACATAATCCTTGATCCAGGAATTGGTTTTGGAAAAAGAACAGGCCGTGGAGTGGAAGATAATTGCGAGATTTTAAAAAGACTTGCGGAATTGAAAAGTCTAGGATTCCCACTTTTGGTTGGTACTTCTAGAAAAACATTTGTTGGCAATGTTTGTGGTGGAAAAAAGCAACTTCCCGTTTCTGAAAGATTGGAAGGAAGTCTTGCGGCTGCATGTATTGCTGCAATAAATGGAGCCGATATTGTAAGAGTTCACGATGTAAAGGAAACAAAAAGATGTTTGGATATTGTCAACTGTGTAATGAAATAACCTTTTTTCATTTTATAAATAGGAAAACCCATGACAGTAGGAGTTATTAAGCATAAGCAGATTTCCCAATGGTTGGTTTTACCATGGATCCAATTTGTCCACTTGACTACCGTTACGGGAGAATGGAATTAAAAGAAATTTTCGGAGAAAAACGCCGACTCCAGATTTTACTTGATGTTGAGGCAGCTCTTGCCAGAGCCCATGCTGCTGTTGGTAACATACCTGAACAAGCTGCCGATGAGATTTCAAAAAAAGCTTCTATCAATTTTGTTAGTATTGAAAGAGTTAGAGAAATTGAAAAAGAAACAAAGCACGACATTATGGCTGTTACAAGGGCGCTAGCAGAGGTATGCAAGAATGATGCTGGCAAATATGTGCATCTCGGAGCAACAAGCTATGACATTGTAGATACTGCAAATGCCTTGCAGTTTGCCGATTCTATATCACTTATTAAAAATGGTTTAAAGGAACTTAGAAATACTCTTGTTAATCTAGCAATGAAACATAAAAAAACCGTAATGCTGGGTAGGACTCATGGACAACATACAATTCCAATCACTTTTGGATTAAAAATGGCAGGATACGCAATGGAGATAGATAGGCATCTTGAAAGATTACATGAATGTCAATCTAGAATACTTGTTGGAAAGCTTTCTGGTGCGGTGGGAACAGGTGCGGCGCTAGGTGTTAATGCATTGAAACTTCAGCAGGTTATGCTTAGCGAACTAAAGCTAGGAATTGAAGATGTATCTACTCAAATCGTTGCAAGAGACAGGTATAATGAGTTGGTTTCAGTTCTGTGTAATATTTCAACAACTATAGAAAAATTTGGAACTGAGATTAGAAATCTTCAACGTGATGAGATAGCTGAAGTTGCCGAGGCATTTGAAGCAAAGAAACAAGTAGGTTCTTCAACTATGCCTCACAAAAGAAACCCGATAACATCTGAGCAGATTTGTGGGCTAGCTAGGTTGGTAAGGGGCTTTATAATTCCAACTTTTGAAAATTCTATTCAATGGCACGAAAGAGATCTGTGCAACTCTTCAGGTGAACGTTTTATATTGCCGCATACTCTAATAATTACTGATTGGATAGTATTTCAAACAAATGAGGTTTTTAAAAATTTATTAGTTTTTCCGGAAAAAATGAGACAAAACATGGATATTTCAAAAGGCCTTCCTATGGCCGAATCTTTGATGACTTTGTTAGTAGAAAAAGGTGTTGGCAGAGGGGATGCACATGAACTTATGCGTAAAGCATCAAATAGATCAGTAGAACTAAACAAAACTTTAAAAGAAGTTGTTCTAAATGACAAAGAAATCATGAGGTTGGTTGAACCCGCAGATGTTGATTTTGCATTAAATCCTGATAATTATTTAGGTTCTTCAGAAAAAATAGTTGAAAAAGTTATCAAAAAACTCAAGAGATGAATTAGCAAATTACTCTTTTATTTCAATCGAAATATCCATTAATGTGATGCTATATTCTTGTTGCCGTTATGGAAAAGCTAGAAATAATTACTAAAAACGTCCAAGAAATTGTTACTATTGAAGAATTATTACAGGTTTTAAATAGGGAAAATCCCAGGGGATATATCGGTTTTGAACCTTCAGGTACTGTACATTTAGGATGGAAAATTTGTACAAATAAAATTAAGGATTTTATTCAATGTGGGTTTGATTTTACAGTTTTACTAGCTGATTGGCACGCTTATATTAATGATAAACTTGGAGGAGACATTGAAAAAATTAAACTTTGTGGAAAATACATGCAAGATTGTTTTTCTGCAATGGGTGTTGATAAGTCAAAAATTAAATTTATCTATGCAAGTGACTACATATCTGACCCAAAATATTGGGAACTTGTACTTAAAGTTTCAAAATCAACAAGTGTTGCGAGAGTCAAAAGGGCCATGGATATAATGGGAAGAGATGAAGGCGAAGCAGATAAAGATCTCTCAAAGCTTTTTTATCCCGCAATGCAAGTGTCAGATATTTTCTATCTCAAACTTGATGTAGCCTATGGAGGGATGGACCAACGTCATGCGCATATGCTTGCTAGAGATGTTGCAAAAAAACTCGAATTAAAGCCACCAGTTGCTATTCATACACCTCTTTTGACAGGTTTGCAGGCCGGAGAAAGAATGAATCCTCTTGAGGTAAAGATGAGTAAGAGCAAACCTGATTCAATGATTTCTATTCATGATACTCCCGATAGCGTCAAAAGCAAGATTAAAAAAGCATATTGTCCAGAAAAACAAGTTGAAGGCAATCCAATTTTAGAAATGTGTAAATTTGTAATATTTCCGGAACTTTCTAGAGAGACTTTTTGTATCAAACGCCCTGAAAAATTTGGCGGAGATTTAGAATTTCTAAGTTATGAAGAATTGGAAAGAGCTTATGCATCAGGTCTTCATCCATTAGATTTGAAAAATGCTGTTACATTTTATATAAATCAAACTCTTGAACCAATACACAAATATTTTGATAGTCATCCTGACAACTTTCAATATTTGAAGAACGAAGGAATTATTTTTTAAAAGTCGAATTTTTTTGAAATTGAGTTAAATAAATACTTTTATTTCCTTACGGTAAAGAATTAAACTTTCCTCTTCAGGCAGTATACATACAAATATTCGTCATCATAATTTCTTTGCGATTCTATTTTATATTTTAGATTGCATTTTGAAAAAATCTGATTTATTTTATCTTTTTTTGAAAGTGAACTTATTAACACATATGCTTTACCTAAAGGTGAAAGAAATTTTTCGACATTTTCAATATATCTCTTGGTTAGTTCTAATCCGATATGGCCGCCATCTGTTGCAATGTCAAACCATCCTGTTTTGCCTACTGTGTCATAATTGTTTGTTGGAAGATATGGGGGATTAAAAATTATTACGTCAAATAATTCTTTAGAATGCAAAACCGAGAAAAGATCACCATATCTAATGTCGACGTTGCCACTTAACAAGTGTTTATTTGCTATGAAATTTTTCCGTGCTAATTCTATTGCGTAAGGGTTTATATCAGAACATACAACATTTGCACCAAGATACGCACAATGTAATGCAATTATTCCACACCCCGTTCCAAGTTCGAATAATTTCTTCTTAGGAGATATTTTTATCGTTTCTAGAATTTGAAATGTATCCTCTGCAGGTTCGTAAACCTCTGGATGCAAATTAATAGTTAATTTATTGAAATGAAATTGTAAAGTTGATGATTTTTTGTTCAAACTTATCTTTTATCTCCAATAATTTTTAGGTTTAAGAAATTAGTTAATATTATTTTATATTATGTTGAATATTTCTGCAGAAATTCAATTGCCAATTTACGTGTCTTTGGGCTATTGCTTTTTTCAGAATTTTTTACAAATTTGATTATTTTTTCCTTCTGATTAGATTCCTCAAAATAAAGACTAAAAGCTTGAATAACAGCAGCTTTCATTAGTTCTGTTTGTCCCCCTTTATACATATCCTCAAAATTTAGAAGTATAGTCGTTATCTTAGAGCGATATTGTTTTTTAAATTTTGCAATTATGCCGGCTTTTTCAATTGTGTGTCCCGATGTCATTGTTTTGCCTTGTTTTAAAATTCCAAAATAAGTGTCGAATATATTGTCTAATTTATTTTCTGAATCGATTTTTGTAAGATTTGCTATTAGATGTATGGCAATATATTGGTGGTAACTATTTTTACTGCTAAGCATTTTTGCAAATCGGTCCCAGTGTTTATATAACAAAACAGGGTGCTTTTCACTAATTGTTAACAATGTCTTAAAACTTGAAAATCTGACTTGATCGTCTTTTGATAAGATATTTTCAAGTAAAATTTGAAGATGCTCTGGGTTATCTATTGCCTCATTTAAATTTTGATCAATATCGTTATGATTCATTGTTGGATCCCCCTATTAATTCTTATTTTTTTAAATTTAACGTATTTAAATTTGGATAATGGAAGATGTTTAAATAATAATAAATTATTTCAGCACTTGGTAATCACATGAACGAAACAGATTTTAACAATTATACATTAAAAGTGCCTAGTCAGATGGAGGTAGTCACCATCTCAAACATAAGAAAATTAATTGAACTATTTCCAAGACTGGCAGATAAATTTGATGATGAAGATGTTTCAAAAATCAAGGAATACCCTCTGAATAATACTCGCGCAATTGGCCGTGTTTTATCATACCTAAAGTATCTTGATGTTCTTGAAGATTGTAGAATAGTTAAAAAAGAAGATGACGAGGAGATAGTAAAACAAGGTTTTTGTTTAACAGAAAAAGGAAGTAAGCTTAAGGAAACAGCAATTTATGATCCCAATAAACTTAAGGAGAAGTGGAAAGAGGTAATAGTGGAATCAGAATTGTACAAAGCCCTGACCTGCAATGACGAATTTGAAAAATTTAAATATATCTCCAGATCGACCGTAAGAAAACTACTTGCGAATTCTTTTTCTAGTAGAGTTAAAGACATGAAAGTACGTGTAGACAAAGGTGAAGATTATCTTATCGGTTTTCTAGATAATGCCGGTTTATTCAAGCTTGATAATGAGTACCTTAAATCGATGGAAGCTATTATGGATTCATCAAAAAACAACGAAAAAAATTTTAAGCCACAGCAACATCAATTACCTGAAAAAACACAGGAAAAAGCACACGAATTAGTTAATTTAAATGACAACTCTTTAGACGGATGCTTGCTTTTTATTAAGGAACAGGATTTTGAGCTAAAAATCAAGGAATGGAGTGATTTGACGCTGAGTTTTTTAAGTAAATACACAGACAATAAAAAGTTGCTAAACAAACAGTAAATCTTAGATAAATACAGAAATCTACATGATGGTCTGAAGATAATTTCAATTACTAGTTTATTATCTGACAAAAAGAAAAACTCATTAAAATTATTGAGGTCAAAAAAGAGAAAATCATAGTTGGAAGAGATTTTTTATTTAACACAAGGGAGATAAATTTTCCTCATTCTACTTTTAGAAAAATTCCTTTGCCCCCTCGATTTTTTTAACTCCACTTACAGTCTTTGGTCTATGTGATGAAATCCATCTGTAGTACAAAGCCAAAATGATTCCAAACATTCCAAATATGCCTAAACCAATGATATAGCTATTTTGATAAAGTGATCCCAGCAAGTAAACAAAACAATCTCCGATAGAGGTAAAAATAATGATTTTTTGAAATTTTGAAAGTTGAAAATATTTACCCATAACCTCGTTTTCATCAATACGCTCTTTATCAAGTTCTGCATAAGGTAAATTATTGTACGTTAATTTCATAATATCTTCTTTTAGAACACGCAGATTCTTCATCATATCTGCTAGCTTTGGAACAACCTTGGGGTTACCATCCCATGCATTGTTGTATTCATCAATTGCTTCCTTAATATTATCAAGAGCCTTTGAAATTTTTTTCTGGCAACGTTTGTGATATTTTTGTGTCATGAGTATCTTTTTTTCAGCAGAAGTTGGTTTTACATATTTATCATATTGGTGAACGCGATCACGTTGACCAATACTTAAAGGCCTATGGGTCATAAATATCTCTCCAAAAATATTTCATTTGATTTAGTATAAATACCTTTTTAGGTAATTTGTCAAAATTAAAATTGTCACTTGTTAACATTTTTCAAGGTTTTCATCTTTTGTAACTTAAAAATATTTAGATTTTTGTATTAAGATGTACTTTTTATGGTTTGTAAATAACTGTTGAATATTTTTTAAAATCTACGAAACTTACCTCTTATCCACATATAAATAAATAAAAATAACCATAGAATTAATAATTGATGCCATTTGGTAATTATTGTTTAAAATAAAAGTCTAAACAATGCAAAAAATTAAATACCAATAATTCTATATGCTTTTGTAATTGTGCGGGGTGTAGAGTATACTATGAAAAAGATTATTGCTCTTGGAATTTTTTTGGTATGCTTCATAATGCTAATTATGCCTTCTGCATCAGCTGTGCATACAGCATGTAAGGATTCCGAAGAAAAACAAGATTATATTGATGCATTTCCTGAGGATATTCTTGCATGGTTGGAAAATCTCATCAAGTTTTTAGTCAAATTATTTTTCCCGATTTCTATATGGGATTGATAAGATATCAATGATCTAAGAACCAGTTATATCTTTCACAGAAGGATGATTAAGCAAGTTTTGAGGAAATTTACATTTTTGATAATTAGGATTATTGGTTAAGTAAGAAATTGAAATATGGGCTCAAAGAAAGGCAAGTACCCAAGAAACCGTTCCAAACTAGGAAATCTTTCTCTCAATATATACAGGAGATAATTTGCAATAGTATGTGGCAAGTGTTTTTCATAAGCAAGAACATCGTTAGCAAAATATGATTTCTTTCCAGAAAATGAAAGAAGGTTATAGGTTTGTACCAAATCTGTGTTATATCTTATATTTTCAATTTCTATCCATTTTCCTTCTTCGTTAAGCAGATGATCTCCAACTTCAAGTTTCAAAAGATTAACGTTAAACGTTATAGCGTTTTCAAAATCTCGGTATACTGCCCATCCTTCAGATCCATCTAGTTTCTTTATGTATAACGGATGGTCAGCAGATGCTTTAATACATCCATTATTAATTGCTATCAAAGGATGCATATTTTTTACTATCATTTTTACACGCCATCTAGAATAATCATCACTTGTAAAATCATATGACAAAACTTTATTGCCAATTTTTACATTTTCAATATTTTTCTTGGTTCCATCGGCCATTGTGATTTTGGTTCCAGCCGGAAATCCACCAGAAAAATAATGTTCATTTGTATCATTTGTTACAGCTTTATAGGCATTAATGATGCCCCTGCTATCAACGCAATCGATTATTTTGCTCTTAATCCAAGAGGCTTTTTTATCTGGATATTTTGCCTTTATAAGTGCTGCCACACCCGCTACATGAGGACATGCCATAGAAGTTCCACTACAACGATCATAATCCATCTCATAGTATCTGCCAGTACAATTATTTATATAAAAATTAGAAACAACCCAATAGCAAGGCATGGTAGATAATATGCTAACTCCTGGAGCAAGTACGTCTGCACCTCTATTACTAAATTCAGCGATACTTCCATTTCCGTCCACAGCACCAACAGAAATCACACTATCAAATCTTGCAGGAAAAAGAGGTTCTTCTGCGTAATCATTACCAGAAGCTGCAATGATTACACAATCTTGGTCATATGCCCACTTGCATACACTATTTAAAATTGCAACACGTGGAGATATATAATGAGGTAATATCGAATCAAATCCCAAACTCATACTAATAATATTGGCACCATTATTTACCGAATAAATAATACCACAACAGACCCCCCATACATAACCTCCCCCAAATGCATTTATAACTTTCACACTCATAATTTTTGTTTTTGCGACACCGGATATGCCCACGCTATTGTTCATGCATGCACCTATTATACCCGCACAGTGAGTTCCATGATTGCAATCATCTTTCGAATCATTACCATAGGACATAAAACAAAAATTCCAACCCCTTACATCGTCAACAAAACCGTTGCCATCATCATCGATACAGTTATCTGGAATTTCGTCCTCGTTAATCCAAATGCATTCCGCTAAATCAGGATGTGTGTAATCCACTCCCGAATCAATTACAGATACTGTTACATTATTGTAATCTCCCTTCGTAACCTCCCATGCTGCTGGACAATCAATCATCTCTAAATTCCATTGCTGATTATAACTTGGATCGTTTGGTTGCCAATCTAATTGACAAAGCCGATCCGACCGAAAACAGGGATAATTTTGTTCTATGTAATGGATATTTGATACAGATTTTATAATATCTTTAAAAATGTCGGCTGATAAATCTCCTACCTTATACAATAATGCATCATAAATTGGTAAAAAATTTTCCATTTCATCTGATACCCAGACATCATAACCTTTTGTACAATTTTCAATCTCGGATTTTGTTTCCTTTAGTTTACCTTTATCAGTAAGAATGATGTAGCTTGTGGGCACATCTAAGATATACTTTTTAAAATCAGTCTCACCGTTAATGTTTTGAATCCTTAATTTTACAGTGTACATTCCTTTTGTGTCATATGTCCACGATACAGTATTGCCCCATTTTTCATAAACACCGTCATCTTGGAAATCCCATGAATAGTTAACAATATCTCCACAATTGGCATTATAACTTCTAGAGGCGTCAAAATCAACAGTGTACATATTTGTATTGTATCTAAAATCGGCAAAAATTAAACTATCAGCCGAGCCGTCGTCTCCATTGTCAGCTAAACAAATTTCATTAATGTTAATAATGGAAGTGAAATTTAGACCCAAAAACGATGCCACTGATACAAAAAAAATTAAATTTCTCCCCACTTTTTTCATAGAATATTCCTCCTCGTTATACCTCTTTTAAAATATGAGATTTATAGTTTGTATACGTTTTTTTAATATAAATCTAACGAAAAAAATGAAATAAATATCTCTATTTTTAGTATTACTCTTTTATTTAATCTAAAGCCTGTTAAAATATTAAAGATAGGAATTAGTATTTTTAAGTAAATTTTACAGTGGTCAGAATAGTATTTAAAATTTCAAGGAAATTTTAATTTGCAAAATTTACTTCATCATAAGTTTTGCAAACTTTTTTGCTTCGTCTAAGTCTTTATCATTTGGTCTTCCCCGGCTAAATACAAAAAACTTCCCTTTGCAGAAGAATTTACCTTTAATACAAGCTTTTTTGGTAACCAGCATATTTTCCATTTCTTTAACTTCCATTCCTTCCCCTCCACCTGAAGTACCAAACAAAGCAACATTTCTTGACTTGAAATTATTATCTTCAATAAATTTTTTCATAATTTTTGCGGGTTTGCCACCATAGCATCCAGAACCTAAAAAAACCAAAGCGCGCTCTTTCAGTTTTGCATCTCTGACATCCTCGGCTTTCACATTTAACTCAGAAGCGATTTCTCCAGCTATTTTTTTAGTATTTCCTATCTTAGAGAAATAAATAACCTGAAATTCCATAGAGATGTGTAAAAATTATAGTCTTTATAACTTTTTGTTTAGATTGACTTTAACGTTCCCTCAAAGCCCCTCCAGTC
>JAFGPP010000131.1 GCA_016936135.1 Thermoplasmatota archaeon | reverse complement strand
TAGAAGTAAAATGTTGAAAAAAAGATTATTTTCTGAATTTATCTGCACCGTATTTACATAGAATCTAGAAAGTGCAAAATAAGCTGTTTTAATGGGAAATTGCAACACTTTACCGTTGCAACGGTGTTGCAATCTGTTATTCTTTTGATTGTCAGATAATTTTGGTTCATTTTTTCCATTGTTTTTCATTTGTTCGACAATTTTAAAATATGTAAAATGCACTTAAACAATGAGTTTTTCTAATGGAGACTATGCTCGACTATTTTGGACTGATCCAACGCACAATATCTCTGAGTTTTAGGTTTATTTTCTGATTTTAGTCGATCCTAGATGGAAAAATGCAAAATTGCATGGGTTTTCTTTGTTAATTAAAATTGCTTTTTTCCATTGTTTTGGCTTTTTTGGTCTTAACATGTTTTTGTAGCATCGACTAAGGGATAAAATCTAAGCGGAAAAAATATTGAGGGTTGATACTGATAATTCATTTTTTAAATTGGTAATATTTTTCGTTTTGGAATACTTGTAATATTTTATGGGTGTGTTGTTTCTAATGTTATGCCTGAAAAGAAACGTTCAAAAGAAGAGTTTCAAGCGTATTTGAGGGCAATGCTTGAACAAGATTACCCCAAAGTAAAGTATAACAGCCCAGATGCTTGGCGGCGAAAAATAGCAAACAATACTCAGAAAAAATAGTTTAGTTTTTTATCGATTAACCATCAACTACGTTTCTCATCTAAGCAATGTTTATGGTTTCTGTTTAAAGTAATATTTTATAATTTTTAAGATGTCACGCATGGTAACTTAGTTTATATTTTATTAAATGTTCATTTTTTTGAGTGTATTTTATTGCCATTTGAAGTTAGCTCAAAAAAAGAGCTAGAAAAGGACTGTGAAAAAACAAAAAAACTGTCGAATTTAACAAAAGAATGTAGATCAGTTTTTACTCCAATGAATATTCTCATACTTTCCTTAATTTTAATCGGAATTTTGTTAGTAATCACTGTTGTCGTGGTTATTTGGATGGATATAATTTTTTATCAAAAAGACATTGCTGCAATTTTTTTTGAAAACAGAACAAAACAGTTAATTAGCTTAGGTATAGGGCTACAAGTAATTCATTATCATCTTTTATCAATAGCATTTATTGGCACTGGAATTTCCTTATACATTCTACAAAAAAAATAGACCTGTCAATTCTACCAACGATCTTCGGCCTTAAATATTTCTGCAACACCCTTTTTGCAAATTATCTCAAGGTTTCTTCTGTGTTTATCTCCATGCAAGGAATTCAATGAATTTAACTTGTTACAAAACTTGAATTTTGAGCACTCCCAACATCCCTTTAGGTTTTGGTTTAAATTACATTGGCGAATTTCACAATCCTTTGAACCTCCCCCCATTTTGCAGCCACCTTCACATCTGTATTTAATTAAAGTCCCTAAAACAGAGTAAAAAGTTTCAAAATCGTTCAACTCTTTACCAGAAGGAAACTTTGACATATATTCCGCAAACTTGTCATACTGAACCCTACGCAATTCCCTTCGAAGATTCCTAGCCAAATCAGACACATCTCCGTTAAACAACGGACAATCACTACAAACTAAACCACAATAGCTAATCAAGTTAGATTTGTCGAACTCATTTTCTTCCATTATTTTTCAACCGATTTTAATCATTTAGGCTTTTTTTCCTCACTATTTCCACCAAAAGATCGCATAAACCGCCTAAACTTCTTGGACTTACTTGACTTTTCAGTTTGATGCAATTCTGAAATTGGGTTAAACAGCTGGGGCTTAATTTCACTCTCATAATTTTTTATGCCCTTTGTATTTTCATCATCAGAAGCCATTACCTGGAGGTGGGGATGAATTTTTGCCTTAATGGTTTTTTCAATTTCATTTTTGAGTTTATCCAAGTTTTCTTTTGTTTCAGTAGAATTTTCAAGCAACAAGATATTATGCCCTTGAATGATTTTCTTTGCCTCTTCACTAACTTTGTTAATAGCAAGAAAGATCGGCAGATCAACATTAATTTCTGAAGTCTTATAGATATGAACAATTAAGGGCGAAACTCCCACTTCAGTTTCACTCACTGCATGGTCAAGAACAGCAGTAACTTGAATATCATTCATTATTTTCTTTGCAACCAAAGTAAATTGATGAGATACACCACTTTTTTGCCCAACTAATACTCCAGGCATGAAAATTTCAAACTCATAGCTTTTTAACAAATCAATAATTTTATCAAAATTGATAATGTTTTGTTTTACCTCTTTTTTGTAAGCCAAATTCATAGAAAATTTTGGAACCTCAACAATTTTTGATTGTTCAATTGAAAACTTTTTGTTACACTTTCTACAAATAATTTCAATTTCCGGATGCTCAAACTTTTCGTTACAATTTCGACATGTATACCATCGTCCCATTTCCCGAAAGTTTTCCTCTTGTAAAACTTCACCACACTTTGGACATTTTCCATCAACGAACTTTTCCCGCTCCACTATAGTTCCACAAGGAATGTGCTCAGTTAAATTAGTCTTCAACAAGTTATGATTTTTACATTTAATACAATGAAAATGCAAGGTCATCGCAGTTGAGCCACAATTTGGACAAGCTGAAACACTATCAAAAAAACTCTTTTGAAGTATTTTTAGATCTGATAATCTGTTAAGAAACTCAACAATTTTTTCAGGAGACAAATTATCACCCACAGATTCATCATTAATCTCATAAACAAACCCCAAATTAGGATCATAAACAGGAGTAATCTCTGCACCATCTCCATTTTTTATTAAAAAACGAAGTAAAGTTTGAGATTCAGGCTGTGAATAAGCTTTTTTGCGCTCTTCTTTGAGCTCTAGATCATTGCACGCTTCAATTTTTTTATCCTTTTTGTTGGTATCCATTTTTTTCTCTCCAAAGTTTTTATTGCCAGCTAAGTTTGGAAAAATATGAAAAACGCCAATCCAGCTACAATTGCCAAGATTGCTGCGTGTTTCAAACCTCCAAAGAATGAATTTTCATGAATTCTTCCTGCAAGAATTCCTCCAAAGAAAGCTTCCATAAGGGCAGTATGCAAAAACACTCTTCTCGCAACTATTGGAGTGAGAACCGGATTAATAAGTCCTGAACCTTCCTCTGCCATTTCACTCATTGGAACAAAAATCATGTTTGAAATCAGAATAATGATGAAAAGAAAAATCATAACTGAAAAGTAAAATATCGCCACATAAGGCAAGGTTTGAGTTTTTCTTTTATTGGTCCAAGCATTCACGTTATCAACATACTTTGCTGTTGAATCAAATATGTCCGACAAATCCCCCCCATGTCTTCCTGCTTCAAGAATTAAAACCGTGGCCCTCTTCATTAAAGGCAAATCAATTCTTTTACTAAACTCCATTAACGCATCATTAAAGTTCATGCCCCAACTCATTTGAGAAACCATAAGTTTAAGCTCATCAGTTAAAGGACCATAATCCCTTTGGGCAGCATGCTCTAAAGCAGTATACAGTGGCATTCCAGTTTTAAAAGAGGTAGAAATATCTCTTAAAAAGTCAGGTGTTGCCTTTTCAATTTTATTTTGCCATCGATTATGGATTACACTTGCGATTCCACTAGGTAAAACTCCAATAGTAAAGGCTATCACTATTATGTAGTCAAGGTCTGGCGATGCAAAATAATATGGTAAGGCTGCAAAGACTATGGCAAGGGCAGCAATTGCTGAGATAATTGCAATATTCTTTAGGGTTTTTCTGGTAATCTTCATCTTTTCATCACTTCTCAAAGGTTGAAACTAAAACAATTATTACAGCAGCCATCAAGGGAATCCCAACATAACTCAAAAGATACAAAATCCACGCAGGATCCATTGCCATTCCTCCACTACCTATCATTCCCAAAGTTGCAAGCAAAACAACAAAAAGTAAAGGCATAGCAACTAGAACAAGAATGTAAATTTCAGCAATAGCAGACAAAGATTCCAGCATCATATCAAGCTTACCCATTCTTTCTCTAGAAATATTATCTGTCGCGATACGAAGATACTCAGTAGGATTTCCACCAGTTCTTACGGTAGCAACATAACCCTTCAAAATTTCTCGAAGTTTGTCATTTGGAATGTATTTTACATTATCAAGAATTGAATTCATCAAATCCTTACCAAAAAGCTCCACATCCCGAACCATGTTACTAAAATCTTGTTTAACTTCTGAAAGAGTATCAATTCGTGCCATTGAACGAAAAATAACACTAGGAGGAACATTAGAACTTGACAAGAGAGTTAAGAAACTACTAATGTAAGGCAAGTTGTTTTCAATTGGAATTTTCCTATTGCTGGCCATTATCCCCGGGTAAACATAAAAAATTATTAAAGTAAAAATAAAAACCAACCCAGCAAACATCACACTTAACAAAATGTTTGCTAAGGAAATCAACTCAATCCCAAAAATTAGAGGTAACAAAATAGGGGTAACTATCATAGCAATAATGAAAGCAATTATTGATGCTAAAAACATCAAAGAAATGTAGGCTTTAAAGGCGATTTTAATTCCACTTTTACGAAGTTGGAAATGAAGGTCTTTGAAGTGAGGCAAAACTCCTTCAATTCTTTTATTTAGCAGATTGTAGGAAAAACTCCAAGGATCCCACTTCATTTTATAAGTTCCACCTTTGCTTTTCTGTAAACTTTGTCTGGCTCAGCAAAGTAATCTAAAACTAGTTTTGACACATCCTCGTATGTGCGAATATTTTTTTGCACCATGTACTTCAAAATTACTTCCCGTTTTTCAAGTTCATGCTCAATGTCTTTATTTGAGTACCCCATCTGAGTTCCTATTTGTTTTAATAGCGGACTTTTACCCACCTTTTTGTATGTGTCACTCTCTGCATCCCATTTGAATAATTCCTTAAGTTTAAAGTCATTCTTCTTTCGATCCCATCCAACCATTTCAGAAACACTTATGGTTCGTCTCATGGAAACATTCTCAATCACCAACCTTCGAACAATGGAAATGGCATTAAGATTTTCAACTTGAGTATGAGGAATATTCATTGGTCTGGTTGTTAACCTATGAAGCACACCCTTAGTATGTTCAGCGTGTATGGTTGTAAGGCCTAAGTGCCCTGTTGCCATGGCCTGGAAAAGGGCATATGCCTCTTCCCCACGAATTTCTCCCACAATAATAAAATCAGGTCTTTGTCTAAGTGATGCACGCAAAAGATCAAACATGCTAATTGCTCCAACGCCACCTTCTCCAATGGCTCCAGCACTATTACCCATGCCTTGTCGGGTAACCATCATTTCCCAATTTTGATGAGGCAATCTAATTTCTTGAGTGTCTTCAATGCTAACAATTTTTAATGTAGGTCGAATAAAAAGACTAATTGCATTCAACATTGAGGTTTTTCCGCCACCAATGTCGCCTCCAATCATTACGGAGTGACGATTTTCTATCAAAAACCAAAAATATGCTGCAATTTCAGTGGATAATGCATTATAAACAATCAGGTCAGTTATCGTGAGGGGACTTTTTTTGAATTTTCTAATGGTAAACGTGCTTCCCTTAGGAGTAACTTCAGTACCATAAGTTATTTGAGCTCTACTTCCATCGGGAAGAGTTCCATCAAGTAAGGGTTGTGCAATTGATATGTGTCTACCACACATGTATGCGAGCTTAAAAACAAAATTTTCCAACTCTTCCTTGGTTTCAAAAACTACGCTAGAAGGAATTGACTCATATTTTCTATGCCAAACAAAAACTGGAATTCCAATACCATCACAAGAAACATCTTCAATATTTTCATCTTTCATCATTCCATCAATTTTTCCAAAATTAAGAAAATCTCGAGATATGTAATATTGGTATTTATCTAAAGTGTTTAATCCAATATCCAGTTTGTATTTTTTCATTTTTTGTTCAATTTTGGTTTTAAGAAAATCTTCAGATTCATTCTTGTTTTTAAATTCCTTAGAGCTAACAATTAATTCATCCCAAAGGATGTCTTTAATTTCTTTGATGTGCTTTTCATCATCTGCAGTTAGAGTGGGCTCCAAAATAGAATATTTTAACTCGTTATTTTTGCTTTCAACAATGGCGGCATAAGCGTGAGGATCCCCTAAAGGATAGTATTCAATAAATGTTTCAGGAATTTTTACAGGCTCTGAAAAAGGTTCTTCAACATTTTCTTCAGGATGCTTTTCTGTTTTTTCTTGTTTTGATTGATTTTTTTCTTTGTTTAATGGCCAAATTTCTCTAATGCTCTTCAAACATCTATCTCCTTTATTTTTTTTATTTTTTGATTTATTTCATCATGATTTTTTATTTTATAGTCACAACTATTGATTCAGTTATTCCTTGGGTTGAAGCACTTATTGTTGCTCGACCAGTAGTTGAACCAGCTACAAATGTTACTGTGACGACTCCCGAAGAATCTGTTATAGCGTAAGGGGTTATAGTTCCTAAAGTTGAGGAAAAACGAATCAAAGTATTTGGAATCGGAACCCCTAATGAATCACTCAAAGTCGCATTGATTGTAGACTGGGACTCTAACCCTTCCCCAGGAACAACTTGTGAAGGATCAGGTGTTACTGTAAGTTCAGGTTCTGGAGTTACCAAAACTGCTTCAAAGGGAATTGTTTGTCCAATATCAGTAAAATCTTCAAATCTTCCTGTTAAAACCAAGAAATTGATACATGAAGTCCATTCTTGGAAACTGTTCATTCC
>JAFGPP010000130.1 GCA_016936135.1 Thermoplasmatota archaeon | reverse complement strand
CTATATAATCCACTGTAAACAAGAATTATATCTCCTTCAGTTGCATTGTCAATTGCATCCTGAATGCAAGTATAGTCTCCATCACCTTCATTATCAACATAGATAATCTTGCCAGATAAATCGGACCCCCCAATCGAATTCGGATGGAAATTAACACTGATCGAAACTATAATAATCCCAAGAATCAAGAGTTTTTTCATTTTTAGTTTCCTCCCTTGTGTTTCATTGAAATAATATAAGTATTAAATATATAAATAATTTTTCAGATAATCACAGCAATTTAGGCTATTGACGAGTAATAATAATACTTAACACATCCCTGTCATCCAAAACATGATCCAATCCCACTTTTTGACCAGGATATTTTGCAGACTTTCCCCAAATATGTGCAAACCTGAATTTTCTTTTAAAATCACGATGAAGTTTTCGACAGGCATCCTCTATTTTTTGTCCCCTTTTCAAAATTAAAGGTTCATTATAATCAGGCTTTTTACCTACTGGCTTCATATACACCCTAATGAGTTGTAAAGCTGAAAAAATTTCATCTCTCAAAACTTCAAGACCCATATTGTCTTTTGCAGATATGGAAACGACTCTCCAACCTCTTTCTTCAATTTTTTTTCTTTTCTCGTTTAGTTCTTCATCTGTAATCAAATCAATTTTATTAATTACAACAATTGCGGGAACATATATCCGATTCTCCATGAAAACATCAATTAGCTGATCTTCAGTTATATCTTCACGAATAACAATATCTGCATTTACAATGTATTCTGACGAAATAGTTCTAATCAATTCCTCGTCAAGATAGGTAAGTTTTGTTGTTGAATTAATGTTTAGGCCTCCGTGACCAGTTCTTTTTATCACAACATCTGGTTTTGACTGATTCAATCTGATGCCTGCGCTGTGAAGCTCGTACTCCATTAACTCCAAATGATCTTTGTGCTGAGCATCGATCATAAAAAGAATCAAATCAACGCTTCTTATAGAAGACAAAACCTCCTTTCCTCTACCTTTACCGTAAGTTGCTCCAGAAATAAGTCCAGGTAAATCAAGGATTTGTATATTTGCACCATTGTATCTCATCATGCCAGGAATTGTCTCAAGGGTGGTGAATTCATAGGCAGCAACCCGACTTTTTGCATCGGTTAGTTGATTGATAAGTGTACTTTTACCGATACTTGGAAAACCAATCAGTCCAACTGTAGCATCACCTGTTTTTTTTACAGCAAAACCTTTTCCTTTTCCTCCGGCACTTTTTCTTCTGTCGACTTCTGCTCTTAGACGTGCTAGCTTTGCCTTTAATTTTCCAATATGGTGTTCTGTAGCCTTATTTTTCTGGGTATTAAAAATTTCATCTTCAATATCTTTAATTTGTTTTTCTATGGATTCCGTGTCCATAAGTCAAAACACCGATATAAGCGGGGGTTTATTAAAAACACTGTTCAATTTAAAGAGATATGGGTTCCAGTTTTTCCCTGCAAAGCTTCATAGCCTTTCTCAACGTGAGAAATTATTACTTTTTTACCACCACTTTCCAAAAAACGAATGGCAGCTAAAACCTTTGGACCCATACTTCCAGGTGGGAAATGATTTTCCTCGTAGTATCTTTTTAGTTCGTCTAATTTGATTTTATCAATTGGCCTTTGATCGGGTGTGTTGTAGTTTAGATAAACCTTTTCAACATTTGTCAAAATCATAAATAATTCAGCATCTATTGCTTCTGCTAAACGCTCCGAGGCAAGATCCTTATCAATTACTGCCTCAATTCCATTAAGACCCCAGCCTTCCTGCTCGAAAACAGGCATTCCTCCTCCACCTGATGCAATTACTACCACATCATCATCGAGTAATTTTTTTATAATTTCTCCTTCAACAATGGCTTTTGGATCAGGGGAAGGAACGACAATGCGCCACCCGCGATGTAGCTTTTTTACTTGATATCCGTCTTTTTTAAGTAGCTTTGCTTCTTGTTCTGAGTAAAAAGGACCTATGGGTTTGGTAGGATTACTCAATGCAGGGTCATTCTGATCTACCAATGCTTGGGTAATTAACGCAACGACGGGGCGATTTATTCCTGCCTTTTTTAAAGTGTTTGCCAAACACTGTTGAATCATGTATCCAATCATGCCCTGGCTTTCAGCAACACAGATTCCTAATGGCATAGGGGGGGTTACGTCTCTTGCAATATTATTTTGAAGTAGGATTGCTCCTACATGAGGGCCATTTCCATGAGTAACAACAATATTCCAGCCATCTTTAATCATCTTTACAAGAGAGGCAGAAACTTCCCTGGTATTATCGAATTGATCGTAAATATTTCCGTCTTGACCCTCTTTAATTAATGCATTTCCGCCTAGGGCTACAATTGCTTTTTTCTTCATTTGTATAGGCAGTAAAATGATTTTAACTATAAAAAATAGGTTGTTTCAAATATTTATTTAGAGGTTTTCTAGTGGAATTTATATTAATACATTTAAACTGCAAATAATTGTACAATTACCTAAATAAAAATTGAAAAAATCCTATTTTGAACTACATTTTCTCAATAAAGCTTTTATAATACAACGAGATTTATTTATTTGGAGGAATCGCGAAAAGATATTGGGGGAAATAAAATGAAAAGAAAAATAATTGGTTTTTTAGTTAGTACGCTTTTGATTACCACTGCTATTCCATTCTCGGTTATATCAGAAACAATTTATCCCACATCACTTGAGATACTATCGATTTTTGGTGGTTTTAAGAGAACTCGAGCAATTGTGAGAAACGCTGGCTTTTATGAAACCGAGAATCTAAGTTACCGTGTAGATTTAAATGCACCAGATGTAGGTATTTCAACCTGGATAATATCACGAGGGCGTGTAATAGGTCCACATCGATTAGAGATTTGGGGTGGTTACATAGTTCCAAAGTTATTTGGAATTTCACGTGTATATGCAAAAGTCACATTGTCTGCAGATAACGCTGATACTGTATACAGGGAGGAAGAAGGTTTTCTTATTGGGTCCTGGGTAATAATTTAGATGGGGTTAATGTAGAATGAAAGGAAAACTAATTGGAATTTTTGTATGCGTAATATTGATCTTTACCGCCTTTTCATTTCCTGCATCTTCCAATGAAACTTTGGATAACACAATCTACGTTGATAATGACAACATAGAAGGTCCTTGGGATGGTAGCCAAGAGCATCCTTATCGCCTCATTGCAGATGGTATCGATGCAGCTGTTGATGGTGACACAGTCTATGTCTACAGCGGAACCTATTTTGAAAATTTTTCGATTTATAAATCGATTTGTTTGGAGGGAGAAAACAAGGAAACTACCATTATTGATGGGGGTAACTTGAAACACGTTCACGTTGTCAATATATATTGTAGCAATGTCACTGTAAAGCGATTTTCAATTATACATGGTTACACTGGGATAAAAGTAGCTGAAGATGATAATGCTATAATTACCGAGAATATAATTAAATACAACGTAGGAGAAGGTCTTGATTTCTTCAAATCAAATTGGAATACGATTACACATAACGTAATAAGTGAAAATGGAAATACCGGTAGTTCTTCTTATGGGGGAATTTTTTCCGTATTATCAAACAATAACAATATTAGTGGAAACATTGTTACTGGTAATCTTGGCAATGGAGTTACGATTTGGCTTTCACACAATAGTACAATTTCAGAAAACAGTATCACTGATAACTTTGGTACGGGCCTTGAGTTACAAACTTCATATGATACTGGTATAGTTCGGAATAACTTTATAGAAAATGGTCAGATGACGGTTGGTCTTTTTTGGGGCAATTTAGCAGACAATGCAATGTTTCATTATTCATTGTTTCCCGAAAGACCATACAACAATAGTTGGGACGAAAATTTTTGGGATCGAGGTCGGATATTGCCAAAACCGATATTTGGTATATATTGGCCTGACACAAAGTTATTTATTTTTTTGCCCTGGATTGATTTTGACTGGCATCCGGCACTTAAACCTTATGACATTCCAATAGAGGGAGGGGCACTATGAAAAGAAAGATTATTGGAATTTTTATAATCGCACTGCTGACAATATCATATATGCCAATAATAACCAGTGAAGCATCTCAGGTGCCAGAATCAAATGAAAGCAAAGGTGGAGACATTAAGATTTTTTTCATAGGAGGTACCAATGGTACTGGAATGATAATTAGAGATAATGCTTCACTTTTTCTAGTAATTTTTGGTATATATAATAATATGCCCTGGGTCAGGATAGATCTAACAAAAAATTATATTTTATTGGTTGATGGTAAGATTAAGAATTTTGAGCCACCTTGTGAATTGAGATTATACAATTTTACGGGAATTGGAACACCGTGGAACGTGTTGTGGATTATATTAAAAATTTATACATTCTCATGGAAACTTAAAATGATGTTAACTTTAATTGGCAATTGTGAATCCTATGAGATTCAAAATGAGACTAGAATTACAACCTAATCATTGTTCATAAGAAGGGGGTTTTCTTGTTTCAAATTACATATTGTGATATCTTGGGAGTTCTCCCCTAAGTAAAAGGAATTAATTATTTATTATACCCCCCCTCACCCCACCAGTACATAGACATATCGGGAATTCTATGGGTAATTGTAGGTAAATGATGTATCATTTTGGGTTTGTAGTAAATTAACTATAAAAATCAATATGGATAAAAATTCAATTTTTTAACTTTTTAATAGAAAAATACAAGCAATGTACAATTATATACCAACATTTGTTGTATTATAAGTTTATATGTTTGAGGAAGAAAGAAAACAATTAGTGGAGTTACTCAAACGAGAAGGACGCATTAAAAGTAAATCTGTTGAAAAGGCATTTTTAAAAATTCCCAGAGAAAATTTCGTAACAGAGAGGGTAAAACGTTTGGCTTATTTAGACACGCCTTTAGAAATTGGAAATGGTCAAACAATTTCTGCACCGCACATGGTGGCAATTATGTGTGAGGCTCTTGATATCAAAAAAGACCAGAAAATTTTGGAGATAGGCGCAGGCTCAGGTTATCATTCCGCTATAGTATCTGAATTAGTGGGGAAAAATGGATGTGTTTATACCATTGAAAGATTTAGCAATTTAGCAGAATTTGCAAGAAATAATCTTAAAAAAACAAAAATTGAAAATGTTATAGTAAAAGTAGGAGACGGTTCATTAGGTTTAGAAAAATATTCTCCTTATGACAGGATTTATGTAACCTGTGCTGCCCCAGATGTTCCTCAACCTTTAATTAACCAGTTAACTGATGGAGGAAAAATGTTAATTCCTGTTGGAAGGATGTTTTCAAATTTGGTTTTCATTGAAAAGGAAAAAGGAAACATTAAGGAAAAGGATCTCGGTGGATGTTCCTTTGTACCTTTAGTTGGAAAGTATGGATTTTAAAAAAATTTTCTTATTGAAAAATTACATATGTTGTAAATCGATTAATTACAATCATTAATTTCCTATTTTCTATAAATATTTCTTAACAAGTATTGATATTAATATGAGAATTATTTTTATACTCAGGATTTAAACCAATTCTCTAGTTCATTTGCAACAGTATCAAACTCAGGTAGCGTCCCAATAATTAGATCCTGTAGATCTTTCTTCCATATGTTACGTTTTTCATTTACTTTTTCCAAGAATTTTTCCAGATTAAATGTTAATCTATATACTTTGAGTTTCTTATTTACAAGCGAAATATCTATAGCAATGTTTTTTCTGGATAGAAACCAAAGATCATAGACATCCCTTGGTTTTTCTCTTGTTAAAATACATCTTACTTTTTCTGCTGCAATTTCTTTTTCGTCAAGTACAAATAATTCAAATGAAGGTATTTCAGAATAGGTAGTAATAAGTAGTTTGTCTTTTGGTAATATCGGTCGTTCTCTCTTGCTAATATTTATTGTGACCCTTGACATACTGTTCTTGCTCCCATCATAAAGTGGTCCTCTAACTGCAAATCGTATGTTTGTTTCATTACCATATTCTATCTTTTCAGGAAGTGTTCTTTGCATTCCTGTAATTTCCAAATTTCTGGTTATTTTTTTTATCATTTTATCTATGTTAAATCGTTTTCCGATCATGTCAAAATCAAGATCTTCACTGAAACGATTGAGATTATAAAATTTGTAAAGTGCAGTTCCGCCCTTAAAAACCAAAAAACGTCTGTCATCTGATAAAGCGAATAACAAAAGTTCGAGTAAATAATCCCTTTCTGCATTCCTTATTGTTAGATGTTTTGTCTCAGCAATTCTTGCAAGTTCTGATCGCGATATCATTATGCACCCCCAATGTTAATAATGACTCCCCATTTTTCATCCTTTAACCCAGATTTTGGAAGGGAAGCATCAAGTGGTATCAGGGTTTTATATGAAAATTTTGTTAGGCGTTTTGCATAGCGACACCCAAGAGATTCAAGCATCCAACCGAAACGTTTTGCAAGAGCATGGTTCTTCGTTCTGAGGATATAATCCACAATTTTTTTGGTAGATATTTTTTTAATATTTTCCTTTAATATAAAATATATCTCAGATGTTGAAATTTTTCTAAGTAAAACAGCATCTATCAAGGCTTTTTCTGGTTCGGCCATAAAAACTTCAAAATCTTGTATTTTAATTTTTGAAAAACCAAAAAACCATGCTGGGCGAATCTTTTCAAAAATAATAGTTGAATTCGTTAATTTTATCTTCTTACGACTTTTTGAACGAGGCGATATAACGGAGATTTTATTTGGTATTTGCTCAGTTAAATTATAATATCTAAGCGCAGCCCAGAGTGATATATAACTTGGCCATATTATTCTTGAAGCTATAATCATTGGATCTTCTTGTACTGTGTAAACGTTCCTCTGGATTTGTTTTACTATGCCTCTATTTTTTAACCGATTCAGGTGCATTTTTGCGTAAGTTTTATCACTGTCAATAATGTTTGCAAAAGTATCAATATTAAATGTAGGATATTTCTCAAGTTTCTTAGATATTTTTAGAGTTTTCATAGTATGATATATAAGGCCTCATTGTTAATAAATTTTTTTATGTTTAGGTAATCAATATTGATGACCTATGAAATAGAAATTTTATGAAAAAAATGATTGAACCTTTAAAATAAATACCAATGAGATAAAAACGAGGAAATCGGTCAAATTGGCTTTTCAATTATTGCATTTTATCTGATATTGTCGATAAGAATGACTGACCCGCCACCAATTTTACATGAAGATTTTGTTCATACTAACGTTTGTAACCAATATCTCTTAGGAAATTTTTCCTCCAGTTGATTTCCTCCCTGTCTTCAACACCTTTTGGTTTGAAACCATCAATTACTCCCAAAATACCTCTTCCTATTTCATTTTCCAACTTGGATTGGACAATTACCACTTTTGTTGGATTTGCCGTTGCACAAAATATCTTACACACTTCAGGAACATTTTTTATTGCGTTCAAAACATTTAGAGGAAAACAGTCTTTCATAAATATAATAAACGAGTGGCCTGCACCAATTAAATTTGCATTTTTTTGGGCGATTTTTTTAAGTTCATTGTCATTTCCTTCAACTCTAATCTTGCACGCACCGCTTGCTTCACAAAATGCAATTCCAAATTTGGCCGTAGGAACTGAATTTATCATTGCCTCGTACAAATCTTCAACGGATTTTATGAAATGGGTTTGCCCCAGAATAAAATTCATGTCTTCTGGTTTATCAATTTCTACTAATTCTAAATTAAAATCTTGCATAATTTTAAACCTCCTACCATCTTTTAGCTAAGAAATAAATAGTATATAAAATTTTATTCACAAAAATTCGTATCAAGCAGGAATTTGCGCTTTTTCTATTATTGATTTCAGCATTTTGTAACTTGCATAAGTACCAATTATGATAGTCAATGGCAGAATTATGAACTCAACATGCGCCTCACCAAATTTGTTGATGCTTGCGGAAAATACGAAATCATTAAAAAAATAAGCCCATAGAAACGTAATGTATAATACAATACTATTTGCAACAAGGAAACCCAGTCCAAGAATGTAAACAAGAATATTCAAGCGAAGAATCGAAAATCACCTTAGCAATAATTTTCGACTGTCTATCCTTATAAGTTTTGTTTAACAGATATTGTCAAAAAATAAAGAGAAAAGGAAAATTATTTTTTTCCCTTTTTCTTAATGTTTTTTAAGTGGAAAGTGTCTGTGTTATTTTTGTGTTTATCTTCTATGTATAAAAATCCCATTTTAAACAGGATGAAAAGTACAACGATTGCAGCTACAACAATTCCTATTATTACAAAAATCCATGGAAATCCTGTGTCTTGTGTAATTTTTATACTGCCAGCAATTGCAAATGTTGATAAGCCGCATGTTTCTGCCTCGTAATAAACATACGTTGCATCTTCATTTGTCTTTGAGGTTGCAAGTTCTTGCCAGCTATTATTATGATATCTTAAAAGAATAATGCTATCTTTGTCAATACTGTATTGCGTAAGCCATGATTGTTCAACCTTGAAAGATAATTTAACAGATGATAAATCCGATTCATCGGTACTTATCTCCAAATCCAAATAAAGATATACCTCCTTTGATGGTGGTATCAACCCTTGTGGAATTTCAGATAGTGTTTGAACAGCTACTAAGACATTTTGAAGGGTTTTTGTGGCTGTAACAGATATACTGTCAAGAGCTGTATTGTACTGTGTTAAATCAATTGTTTCGGGAGTTTCAGATACCAACTCATCGATTACTTCAGTTATTCCGATTGCTTCCTGAACTATTGAAAATGTCCAGGATTTTGTTTGAGTGTTTCCTGCAATATCAGATATTTCAAGAGTAACTGTGTGTGTGCCAAAGGTCATTTCGATTGTAGGTGTATAGGTAATTGATGATGACGTAATTGTTGATAGCGCTGTTACGTCCACAGAATCCAAAGTCAGCAAAATACTATCAGAATCTATTCCACCGGAATCACTAAAGGTCGCCTGAATCGTTGGTGTCCTATCAGTTACAGATGACCCGCTCATTGGTGAAACAATAGATATACTTGGTTTTGTATTATCTTCAACTGTAAAGCTATACTTACCAGAATCAAGGGCAGATGCATTGTTATCAGTTACATGAATCCAATAAACAACTGTTACCCCGCCTGGAAAGGGACCAACTGTCACATAATAAGAGTTACCGGAATTATCCATTTTGACGTTGTTTGAAGTTTCTTCGTAGCTATAGTAAAGACGGGCTTTGTAAACCCCATTTGTCGCAGTTATAGTTGCTGAAAAATTCACTTTATCAGAACTTGTGACAGCAGTTGGTGAATGTTTAATTTCAGAAATTGAAATTGCAGGACTACTGGGGGGTGGCAACATACCTCCAGGTATTTCATCGTCATCATCGTCATCACCTCCGACATCGCCAGTTGATATAGTGAACGTCCATTCGAGATATCCAGTATGCGATAGATTATCTGAAACAGAAACATTAACTGTATGAGTTCCCGTACTTAGAGAGCTGGAAGGAATAAATGAAACTTCATCAATGGAAATCGTTGCATTGAATGTTTGATCAACTCCGTCCACAGATATATAGACACTCGACGTATCTACTCCAGAACCTGCATCAGAGTAACTTGCACTAATTTCAGGTTTTGTTTCAGTTGTTGAACTAGATGGAAACGGACTTGTTATAGAGGGTGCGGTAGTATCAAGTACGATTGAATCACTTATTGCTATGGAATTTACATTTGCATAGCTTGTTGAGCCTTGGTCACCCACGGCACTATCTTTTGCCTTAAAATAAACCGTTTTTGTGCCATCTCCAGAGGAAAGTGTAAATGATGATGAAATCTTGTAACTCGTCCAACTTGCACCACTAAAATCTAAGTTTTCACTTAGCATCATCCATGTCGCACCAGTTGCACTTATAGTTAAAGTTACCGACTGAGTTGAAGTATAGGTATCATTACTTTTGATATAAATCGAATTTAGAATTGGTGCTTCTGTATCAACAAAAAATGATCTTACCGTTGAATAAGACGAAGTATTCGTGGTATTTCTAGCTCTCACTGACCAGTAAACCTGATCGTTATGTGCATACGTACCGCTTGAAATATCAGCATAAAGGCTTGTGGTAGATCCGGTATTGGTCAAGTTTAAGGAAGAATTGCCATGCTTGTAATCATAATATATTGTACCCTGTCCGGAAACCTGGGACCATCGTAATCTAATCATATTTGGTGCACTGGAGTTAACTTTTGCATCAATTGTAGGATAGGTTGGAGACGGTATTGCCAGACCAGATATTGAGATTGTAAAAGATTGTTGACTTGTAGTTGCAGAATTATTAGCCATATCATAAACAGTTACACGCCATTGGTATGAACCTGGAGCTAGAGTTTCTGCAGTGTATGATGTCGTTGTTGAATTTGTAAAACTACTTTGTTTGACAATCCCTGATTGCAATATTTCTACGTAGAAATTTTTAGTTCCTGATGGGTTTGGATTTGTCCAATTAAAACTAGGAGACTGCGTACTTACCGTTTCTCCTGCCGACGGAGATACTAGTGTTACGGCCGAGGGAGGAACTGTATCAAGAGTAATGGATGCAGAAACTGCAGTTGCATTATTGCCCGCAGCATCTGCTGCTTTAAAGTAAACAGTTCTTGAACCATCGCTATTTACAAGATTCCAATATATTGATGTATCGTAATCGTACTCAAGCCATGAACCAGTTCCATTTCGCAGGTACATCTTTGTTGGTCCACCGCTTGCAGAAAGGGATAAACTGACATTTGTGCTGTTTGTGTAAGAAGCGTTACTGTTAATTGAAATTGATAAATCACTTGGTGGTTGGGTATCCAGAGTAATTGTATCTGATGTAGTTTTTGTATTTCCTGCATCGTCTTTTACCCTTAGATAAACAGTTCTAATGCCATCTCCACCTGCTGGAAGAGTGAAATCATAGGTTGTTGCTTTGTTTATCCAGCTTGTCATATTGCCAAATGAGGATTCATTGTCGATTTTCATCTTTGTTGCATCATTTGCACTGATTGACAATGTTACATTAAGGTCGTTTGTATGACTTGCCCCACCATTAATAGACAAAGAGGGATCTCCAATAGCTGTATCTAGGGTGATATTATCTGAAGTCGAACAACTTGTTCCTGCTGCATCCCTAAAACTAATGTAAACTGTTTTATCCCCGTCATTTGCAGTAAGCTGCCAAGATTTTGTAGTAGCATAATTCTCCCAAGTTGCACCAGAAAAATTAGCATAATTACTTAACTTCATATTTGTTGCTCCAACAGCACTAATTGTGAAATTTACATTGCGGGATATAGTATAACCCGCACCTCCATTTATGGAAAGCGAAGGAGAACTCGGTGCAGTAAGATCCACCTCAACAGTTCCTTCAGTTTCACCATTTTCTGAGGGATTGTCGGAAATTTTTATTGTATAGATACCCTCATCTTCAACATAAGAATCGCTATCATTTTTCCCATTCCATGTATATTTGTAAGTACCGGCTGGACTTTCAGTCATTAACTGATCTTCTCTTACCAGTGATCCATCATAAAAAATATTTGCATAAAGATTTTGACTTGCATCCGCAGTTGCGGTAAATGTGGCGGTATCGTTTAGACCATTCTGATCAGGACTAAAGATAGACGGGGCAACATCAAAAGTCGTGATTTCAACAGCACCTACCGGCATAAAAATCAAAAGATTGCTGACAAACAAGGTTGTTAGAATTAATACATAGGTTTTTTTGTGATTTAAAGTCATGATTTCATCCTCCTCATCCATAGTAATATC
The DNA here is from genome assembly GCA_016936135.1 of Thermoplasmatota archaeon. Taxonomy (GTDB): domain Archaea; phylum Thermoplasmatota; class E2; order DHVEG-1; family DHVEG-1; genus JAFGPP01. The sequence continues at coordinate 4,174 of JAFGPP010000130.1, read as the reverse complement.
CATCTTGTGTGTAAAACGGATTAAGTTTAATATCAAGCTCTTCCCAGACAGAGTCAACTTCATTGTAAATTAAAAGTTGCAGATACGCAAGTTTGTATGGCGGCGCAACTCCGGAATTGGTAATTTTTGTGTTATCAAAAACCAATTCTACCGTAATATTTCCCGTTTGATTGTCAAAGTAACTGGCATTTTTTGCCTTTGCAATAAATGTACTACTTGAATTATCAAATAGATCCCCATATAGTTTGAATTCTCTATTGTTTTGATTGATAGTAATGCTTACATTAATTACAAGATCACCATCTCCGTTTGTATAATTACTGTAGTTGTTACCAATTATTGCCTCAGGGGTGCTTGGTGCAAATTGATCATAAGTATAAATGCCAATTTTTTCTTTTAACTTATCGCATTCAAATTTATTGGAAACGTCAAAGATTTTGGCACGAAATTCAAAAGTTCCGTTGTAATTTTTCTTGTATATCTTTTCTCCGGAGAAATCCAATGTAACTGAGTTTTGCAACGTATCTATGGTTTTTTCTTTAGCAACAATAAGTGTGTCATTGACTGGATCAAATAGGCCTGAGAAGATTTTATAAGAAGAAGTTGCACCTCCAGTTATGTTGAGTGCAACGGTAATGTTTAGATATTGATATGGAGACCCTTCTACATTTTCAACAAGAGGGATAGCTCTGTTAAAACTTACTGGAGAATTTGCAAAATTATTTGGAATATAGCTTTTCGTTTCATATTCGTCAATCCTACTTATTTCAGCCCAAGTATTTAAGTCTCTAACAGCAAGCCATGCAACAAGCTTTCCTCCTGTCCATCCATCTTTCTCTGCTTGTTTTAACATATTGCCATCGAAATTGAGTGGAATTGTTTGTATTCCAGTTGATGTGATATTAATTTCTTTCCCACTCCATGAAATCCACTTCCAGTTATTACCCTGTTTCCAATGAATACATCCTTCAAGGAAATAATTACCCGTTTGAGTGGCATTTACTGTTACATTAATAGTGAGATAATCAGTGTTATTTGCATAATCAGATGGTGCTGTTTCATCTTGAATAATTTTAACCTGCGGTACAGCAAATTGCGTATTTGAGTAATCAGTTATGGTGGTATACTCGTCGTGAGCTATATCGCGCCATTGTCCCATTTCGCTAATGCCAACCCAGACTCGGAATGGACCAGTTTGTTCACTTGCACTAATTGCTGTGCCACTGAAATTTAATGGAATTGATATGTTATCTGAAAGAGTAACCTTTCGGTAAAAGCCAGTAATATACTTCCATTCCTGCCATCCCTTTGAATTATCAACCCAGTGGATACCTGCATGAATTTCATAATCATTTTCTTGCGAAAGCAACTCAGGAGCTCCATTAACACTAACATTTACCTGCAAATACTCGTTTGTCGTATTATAAAAATCTCCAGTGCAATTTATCGTAAGACTTGGAGGGTCAAAATTATTCTTTGAATATGCTATTTGAGTCGTATATTCAGCATGTGTTACTTCTTTCCAGGTATTAATATTTTGTATTCCCATCCAAACAGTGAGTTTTCCTGTATGATCGTTGTCATCTAACACAGTATAGATATCACTCGCACTGAAATTGAGTGAAACATTGTTCTGTCCCGCACCTAGATTTATCTGATATCCGGCACCTGTAATAAACCTCCATTCATCCCATCCTTTTGATGTGTCTATCCAATGAACTCCACCATGCAAATCGTATATACCCGCAGAACTAGAATTAACATCAATTGTTATGTTAATTGTAAAGTTTGACCCCCACACAGAGTCACCCGTAGGGGTAATTGATATTTTTGGTGAAGGAAAATTGCTTTTAGCATAAACTGGAGAAATAACCTCCAGGTGAGTAATTTCATCCCAAGAACTTATATCATTTAATCCTACCCAAATTGAAAGATTGTTGTTATAACCATCGGGAAGTTTTTCCTGTATTTCTCCTGCATTAAAATTGAGGACTTTGCTGTTTAATCCTTCCTCAAGTTCGACCCATTCTCCAGTTCCGGTTATATGTTGCCACCAACCTTCATTTGTCTTATAATGAACACCACCGTGAAGATCATAAGTTCCCGCATAGGAAGCATCAGATACATTTAATGTGACATTTATTGTAAGATAATCAGTTCCATTGATGTAGCAGCCGCTTGAATCTCCCTCATCAATTGGCAAAAACTGAACGGGTGGTGCTGGTGCATTAGTATAGGAATACCATTTGGTAGTATATTCAAAATTATCAATGTCTTTCCAATTAGTTTCATTTCTCAGTCCAATCCAGATCTTGTATTTTCCGCTCTTCTGACTTGAATAGATATCACCTGCATTGAAATTCAAAGGAATGGTTATGTTTCCAGAAGTAAGAGTAACCTTTTTGCCCGTTCCTGTAATAAACTCCCACATATCACCAGATACGTAATTAAGTCCACCATCTAACCAATAGGTCCCAGAACCAGCACCTGTTACGTTAAAGCTAACATTTACAGTAATAAATGTCTTAGTACCAGTTGAATTCATGTAATCAACCGTACCCTCACTCATCTCTTCCCTGACAATTCTCACTCCCGAGGAAGCTGCAGCAAAGTCCATATATGAGTATCCAATGACATCAAATTCTTTATTTGCAAGTAACTTATGTGTTGTTGAATTTTCAATACCAATCCATATTTTGTATGGTCCGTTTTTCAAGCTGTTATAAATTTCTTTTCCACTAAAAGTAATATTTTCAGTATTTTCTCCTTGGATTAAATCTAAGTTCGGGTTCCATGTGCCTGCGATAAACCACCAATTTTGATCATGAAATCCACCGTGTATATTACAATTTTTGTCGCCTGTCGCATAATAAGTAATATTAACATAAAAGTTACCATTTGTGTCAATACCGTAAGAAGTACTGTTAATTGTTATTGCTGAGGTACTGAAATCAGACGCAGAATACTTTTGAGGTGTATCGTATTCAAGATGTGTAATCTGATTCCATGTAGATGTATCTTCAATTCCCAAGTGTATTTTTAATTTATCGTAATATCCTAAAGGCAGTTGATTTTTTATCATTCCTTGATCAAAGTTGATAGAAATGTTGGTATTTTCAGTCAAGTGATACTCTTCGCCTGAACCAGTGATAAACATCCATTCATCCCAATCTCCATTACTTTTTATCCAATGAATGCCCCCACCGATGTGATAATCACCCGGCTCCGAAACAATTAATGAAACATTTACTGTGAAATAATCAGTACCATTAACAAATGACGTTGTGTTTACTAGAACGAATTGCACAGGTGGGGAATCAAATTCACCTGCTGAATAACCATCTGTTACATGCTCATCATGGGCAATTTGATCGTGATTTGGCAAACTATCAAGACCCATCCAAATCATGTATGGACCATTCTTACCACTAGCAGAAATTTCCATTCCGCTGAAATTAAGTGTTACAACGTTTTGACCAAAAGAAAGGTATTTTTCTTTACCCGTGCCTGTGATATGACACCACCATCCACTTTGATTGTAGTGAACACCGCCATGCAGATCATATGTTTGATTTGCAAACTCGGAAGATGAAATATTTACATAAGCTTGTACCCGAAGGGTTTTTCCATCATCAACGATACTATCGTCAAAAATTTCTATTGATACAGGAGGTTTCGGTAGGTCGTCTGCACTGTAGTTTTTGGTAAAGTAGTTTATCCAATCAACCTCAGGACCAATCCAATCTCCAACCCTTTCACTTAATCCTAATCCAACCTTGAATGAACCATTATAATTGTCATCATCCATTTTTGTATATATTTCCGCAATGTCGAAATTCAAAGGAATTTTATTTGTTCCGACGCCAAGCTGAATTTTTTTACAGTTACCTGTTAAGAATTCTCCCCAAGATTCAGTGTCATTTGTTGAATAATGAAAGCCTCCGCATAATTCGTATTCACCAGCACCGTCTGATGTCTCAACAATAATAGATGTATTTATTGTTAGAAAACCGCTATTGTTTAAGTAATCGCGCATACCGCTTTGATTAAAGAAAGATTTGTCAAAATAAACAGTAGGAGTTTCAAAATTTTGGTATGAATATGATTTAGTATCAGTTTCGTTTCTTGCAATAATTGTGTTTGTGTCAGCATCTACAATTTCTAGATGTAGTTT
>JAFGPP010000129.1 GCA_016936135.1 Thermoplasmatota archaeon | reverse complement strand
ACTGAATGCAAATCCATCATAGAGGCAATTTTTAGGGATTTGGGCATAGATTACAAAATTGCAGAAAAAAAACATCCTGCATTTGTTCAAGGAAGATGTGCAGCAGTAAATGTTAACAATGAGGATAGAGGATATTTTGGTGAAATGCATCCAAAAACTATTACATCTTTTGAGTTAGAGCACCCAATAATTGCTTTCGAAGTTAACATTGATGGCTTAGTAGATCATCAATAAACTATTTTTATTAAAAGTTCCTTGCAGCCTCTTCAATGTCAGTACAATGCACTAAGTGCAACAAACCAGCAGTAACCTATATCAGGTATAACGGCACCCATCTTTGCAGGGATCATTTTCTAAGTTACTTTGAAAGAAGGTTTAAAAAAGATATTAAAAAACAAGGAAAAACAGAACCCTCTTCTAAAATCGGTGTCGCCATTTCAGGAGGAAAGGATAGCACCGTTTCTTTACATTTGATTAATGATATCTTTTCATCAAGAAAAAAAATACAACTTTTTGCAATAACTGTTGACGAGGGAATTAAAGGATATCGGAAGGATAGTATTGAAATAGCTAAGAAAAACTGTAAAAAACTTGGAATAAATCATATTATTGTCTCATTTAAGGAAATAATTGGCACTACGATGGATGAAATTGCTAAAAAGCATGACGAGATTGGCGAATGCAGTTACTGTGGAGTTTTCAGAAGAATTTGTCTTAATACAACGGCAAAATCTCTTAAATTAACAAAACTTGTTACAGGACATAATCTAGACGACATGGCTCAATCAATCCTTATGAATTTTGTAAATGGGGATGTCCAAAAACTTGCTAGGCTTGGGCCGCACCAAAAAATACAGCCCGGACTAGTCCCCAGAATGTTACCACTTAGAACGATTCCTGAAAAGGAGGTAGTACTCTATGCAATTCTTAAGAAAATTGAGTATCACGATGGCATATGTCCGTATTCTCCTAGAGCATTTAGGGGAGTGTTCAAGGATATAATCGATGATTTGGAATATAAAAATCCCGGAACACGTCACAGCATTTTGAAAAGTTACGATAATATAAAGGATGTATTGTTAGCCAAGTTCCCGCCTTCTGATTTGAATAAATGTAAAGAGTGTGGTGAACCTACCTCCCAGGAGTTATGCAAGGCTTGTATACTTAGAAAAAGGATAGGATGATTTAGGAAAAAGATTTTTATGCCTTTTCTTACTCCCAATGAATAAAATGAAACGCTTACCACTTGCCTGCAAAACCATTGATGATATGTTGGGCGGAGGAATAGAATACCAATCGATTACCGAGGTTCACGGTGAGGCTGGAAGTGGTAAAACCAATTTTTGTCTTCAGGCGTCAAGGGAGTGCGCAAAAAAAGGTAAAAAAGTTGCTTATATCGATAGTGAAGGTGTTTCAACAGAAAGAGTTGATCAAATATGCAAAAATTGTGATTCTAAAAAAATACTTCAGAATATTTTATTTTATCAACCAACTTCTTTTGATGAACAGGAAAAAATGATTTCAAAAGCCTTGAATTTAAGTGAGGTTGGACTAGTGGTTGTCGATACAATTAATCTTCATTACAGGATTGGCCAAGAGGAGGACAAGGATTCGGCGATGAGATGTTTTACACGTCAAGTTGGAAAATTACAAATGGCTGCCATGCAAAAAAATATTAGTGTTTTGATCACAGAGCAGGTTTACAGCGATAAAAACGGCGAAATTAAACCATTCACAAATCGAGATATTGAGCATATGGTAAAAACTATGCTAAAACTTGAAAAGGTAGGAATCGGTAAACGTAGAGTAACAATAATCAAGCATCGGTCTCTGCCGGAAGGACAAACTGCGTTATTTTCTGTTACCTCAACTGGGTTGGAGTAATGAAAACAGTAAAACATTGGTTTGAGGAAAGTGTTTTTACAAAGCCTCTTTCACCTGCTTGCAAGATGTGTGCGGAAGGTGCCAAGTTGGTGGTTCTTGCAACCGGTCTTTGCCCTGCATCCTGCTTTTATTGTCCTTTAAGCTTTAAAAAAAGTGGAAAGGACAGGATTTTTGCAGATGAATGGGAATTAGAAAATGAAAAAGACACTGATAAATTGATTAAAGAGGCAGTTTATATTGATGCAAAGGGGGCAGGTATTACAGGTGGAGACCCGCTAGTTGTATGGGAGCGCACCGCCAAGTTCATTAAATTATTAAAAGAGGAATTTGGAACTAGTTTTCATATACATCTTTATACGTCCGGTATAAAAAATGGCGATCATGTTAACGATTTAGTTTCAGCAGGTCTTGACGAAATCAGATTTCATCCCCCTCCCATCTTATGGGATAAAATGGAAAAAAACCCTATTACAGCCTACATAAAAGATGCTGTAAAAACTGGTATTGACGTAGCAATTGAGATACCGTCTATTCCAAACATGGAAAATCAGATAATCAAGTTGATACACTGGGCAGATGGTAATGATTTAAAATGGATAAATTTAAACGAACTTGAATTTTCCGAAAAAAACGCTGAAAATTTAATAAAAAGAAAATTTGATGTAAAAGATGAGATTTCGGCTGCGGTAGCCGGAAGCCAAAAAACTGCATACAAAGTTATTGAAAAAATTGCTTCTGAAAATTTAAAAATTGGAGTTCACTACTGTTCGTCATCTTTTAAGGATAGAATTCAATTGAGAAATCGCATACTTCGAAGAGCTGGAAACATTGTAAAGCAGCATGACATAGTAACAGACGAGGGAATGCTTCTTAAAGGTATTGTGATACATAAAAAAATGTCTCTGTCAGAAGTTTATTCCTTTATTAAAGATCAATTTAAAATTGATGTTAAATATATTTTTGTTGACAAGGAGAAAAATCGTATAGAGGTTGCTTCTTGGATTCTTGAAAAAATTGCAAAGGAACTCAATAATAAGGGATTTGAGGTCTACTTAGTGGAGGAATATCCAACCGCTGATAGATTGGAAGTCGAACGAATACCCATGCCGCTTGATACTTCAGATTGAAGTTCTCTCTGAAAAACATTTTTATATATGCCCCCTATTCCAACCTTTACATTTCCAAGTAGGAAAAATCAATGAAAGCTTGAAAAGGAGGCTAATAAATGGCGATGTATGTAAGATTTCAAACTCCAAAAGAAGTACAGGATTTAGCCTATGATATTGTTGAGAAAGCTCGAGATGGCGGAAAACTAAGCAAAGGGGCAAATGAAGCAACCAAACAAGTTGAACGAGGCCAAGCCAAAATCGTGGTGCTTGCAGAGGATGTCACACCTGAAGAAATTCTTGCCCACATGCCACTCTTATGTGAGGAAAAAAATATTCCTTACACTTATGTTCCAAGTAAGCAAGAGCTAGGTGTAAGTGCTGGTCTTCACGTTGGAACATCAGCGGTTGCAATTCTTAATGTTGGAAAGGATAAATCGTCTGTTGAAACTTTAATTAAAAAAGTCGAAGAAATAAAGAAAAAGGGTTAAGATCATGGTTGTCGAAGGAACTCCTTGTGAAGTCGTCGAAATTATCGATCGAACAGGCATGGCTGGCGAGGCATCTCAGGTTAAAGTAAGGGTGCTTGACGGAATTGATAAGGGAAAAATCATTACTAGAAATGTAATGGGGCCAATTCAACTCGGTGATATACTAATGCTCAGTGAGACACAAAGAGAGGCTAAAAGACTAGGAGGACCACGATAATTATGGTTGAGAGATGTGTTTGCTCATTTTGTGGAAATGATATAGAACCCGGTACCGGAAAAATCTATGCAAAAAAGGATGGTACGGTTTATCATTTTTGTAAAAATAAATGTAAGAAAAACATGCTGGATCTCAACCGCGTTCCTAGAAAGGTTAGATGGACTAAGTACTACACAAAAAAATAAATTTTAAACATCTTACAACATTTATTTTATTCAATTTTTTTAATTTAAAAACATCATTTTTGTAATATAGCAAAATATAAATTAATTAAAACAATTATAAAGACTGGAAACGCACAAAATATTAATGCATACTATGACTATTTTACTGTGTATTAGATCATAGTTAAAATTGGATAAAAGGTGGATGGAATGCAATATAAAAAAGAAATTTTTAATAACTGTAGAGATAAGTTGTTGGCAAGTGGAATAGTTTTGACAATGTTGCTAACCTCTTTTTCAATGATTTTTGTTGAGACTGTTAGTGCCGATGATGACAGTGCCTCTATTTGGTTAATTCCAAGTACTACTGATTTAGAAGTCGGGGACAATTTCAACGTAACTTTCAAAATCGACAGCGGAATAGAAAATGTAAGCTGGTACAATATTTCTAGACTAAACTATAACGAAAGTAGTTTTATGACAGCAAATGTAAGTGTAAATGAAGTTTGGTTTAAAACTTGGACAGAATCAACTGATTGCAGTATTTTT
>JAFGPP010000128.1 GCA_016936135.1 Thermoplasmatota archaeon | reverse complement strand
ATGCTTAACCAAAAAATGATGCAACATGAAAAATCACAAATATTGTATCGACTGGATATCCACAAAAAATGCAACACTCATCTGGTACCAGATAAAACAGGAGACATCCTTTTAGAAGTTGGAACAGAAAAGAGAACAGCTGAAAAAAGAAGAACCAGTTAAACTTGACATCTTCCTAATGCAAACATGACAATGCCTTGGTACTCAGGCATGATTTTTATTTCTGATGTAAGAATTAAAAAAATTGCCTTATTGTTCTTTAATTATCCACCAGTCGGGTTCTTCCACTTGGACAGATAAATTATTTTTATGTGCAAACTCGAACACTGCTCGTCGAACATCTTCTCCAAGTGAATTACCTTCTATGTCATGTCCTCCTATGATACCGCCTGGTTTAACTTTTGGATAGTATAACTCGATATCCTTTTTCACATATTCATACGCGTGATTGCCATCAATATAAACCATATCAAGATTTTTTGGAATATGATCAACTGCGTCTTCGGAGGTCATTTGCAATGGAACAACACGATCAGAAAATTTTTTTAACACCAGTAATGCAGGTTTAAATGAAGAAGGTAGAAACGTTAAAACATTTTTTTCATTTTCATACCCTTGATATTTTTTGTAAGGATCTACGAGGAACATTTTTTCTATTTTAAGCTTTTTAAACATCCTTCGGGCGTTTGTTCCATAGAATACGCCGATTTCAGTAATTCGCAGAGGATGTTGAAATTTGTTAGCAGCAAAGTTGATCATGGGTCGATTTGTATCATATTTTAAATTAACATATGCTTTATATGCGAAATATGTGACTATTCCACCGAACCCTGCCATCAAAGGCAGAAACCAATGCATAACGCTGTATTAACCAAGGATAAAAATAATTTTCCGCAATGTGAAAAATGGAGTCACATTAAATTTTTAATATGGATTAGTATTAAAAGTTGAATTGGGAGGATACCTCAGAGTTTCATAAACAAAGACGTTGTATTGGTTTATTTCCCCCCTTCATCATCTTCTTCGAAAAGACTTGGAGCTAAGGATTTCATCAATTTTGATAATCCTGGAAATAATCTGTCTACTTCCTCAAAACTATAAAATTCTTTTTTCCTCAAACCATTCACCTCTTCCAACTCATTATTATACTTGTGATTTTAATTATATAAATGTTATTAAATTTTTAAATTTATTATTAACTGCGGCTGGGAATACTGCATGGTCTGAAACGAAGCGAAAGACCTGCGGATGTAAAACCGCATCTCTTTTTAGGCAATTAAACATCTTTTTTTCTTCAAGAAAAATACTGTATCTGTAATTATCCTTACTTGTATCCTAAAGCCCGACCAGGGCTTATTTTTATCAACGGGAGTAATTCCAATCGTAACAAAGGTAAAATATTGCAGTTTCGATTTTTTATCCATCCCTATAAACCTTCTTTTGGCATCTTTGACATCTAAATGAATTATTTAAAAAGTCCTAAATAAAGAGTGCAAATGTATCTATATTTCTAAATTAGGAAGCGTAGTATATTTCCTCTTGGCCTGTTCAATTTGATCAAAACTGAATTTTCCGAAAGTTGAATGTTTAGATGTTATCTAGGCTTTGCATATTCCAATATCTTGCAGGACCGTTTTATAAAAAAGGAGCGTTCTTGTCCTTTTGGCTTCCTTTCAAGAAATATTCTTTCAATTATTGGGGATTAATAAACACAAAATTACACTAAAAACACTAACTTATCACGTTTTTTTCTATGTGAATACATATTCGAAACATTTAAATTAAAACAATAGATGTATAATATTAACGGTTTTTAATTAGGACCTTAGCGGAGGTACAAGATACATATGAGAAAAATATTTGCTGTTTTTGTAGGACTGCTTGTATTAGCAAGCTCTGTTGTAGTGATAACAATAGGTAAAAATGTTTATGTAGAAAGAGAAAATGAGGATTGTGGGTGTGGAAATGACATTATTTATACAACAATACGACCCGATGGATCAGAGTGTAAATGTTTGCTTTTAGATGGTAAATATCCAGTAATGGCTGAATTTCCACCTCGTTCTGAGGAAATGCTCCTGCTTATGGATCCAGATCCTCAACCTACTATGGATCCTGAGGATTTACCTGATTCCTTTAGTTGGTTAAGTTTTGGTGGTAATTGGCTTACTCCGGCAAAAGATCAGGCAAATTGTGGTAGTTGTTGGGCTTTTGGTGCACTTGGTGCAATGGAATCAGCTATAAAGAGAGCTTCTGCTAATCCTAATTGGGATCCTGATCTATCTGAGCAATATATTCTTTCATGTCTTAGTGCTGCTGGTTCCTGTAGTGGTGGTTTTATGTCGACTGCTCTTCAGTATATAAAATCTACATCTCCTGGTTCCTCAGGTAATGGTATAAATGGTTGCACGATTGAAACCTGTATGCCTTATCAAGCTGTTGATTGGATTCCATGTTCTGATAAATGTGATGAATGGGATCAATTTACTTATCCATATCCGGAGAAGGATGACCATCTTTTCCAGATTTTAGATACTGGTTATTTTTCTACTGATCCTAATGATCCAAATGACTGGGATTTATTGAAAACCTATGTTATGGACAAAGGGCCTATAGTTGTTGATATTTATGCATCATCTGGATGGTCTAGTTTTTGGTGGAGTCATCATAGCCCAACTGATGTCTATGAAGGCTCAGAAAGTGGAACTACAAACCATGCACAAGTGCTTTGTGGATGGGTAAATGAT
>JAFGPP010000127.1 GCA_016936135.1 Thermoplasmatota archaeon | reverse complement strand
TTTGATTTGAAATGTTCGTAACCGCTGTTTAAAATTTTTGAAAAATTATTCCCATCTTTTAAAATAATTTCAGTTTCTTTTGTTACTTCACCAATTGCTGTAATGGGACAATTAATTCTTTTTAAAGAGAGTTGAAGTTGTTTAAATTTATTCTTTGGCAAAGTAAATAACAACTCAAAATCTCCACCGAAATTTATTGAATAGTCAAATATGTCAATATTTTTGTTTTCATTTGCAATTTTTTTAAGAAGAGAAGAAATGGGAATTTTTTCTTTGTGTATGCAAAATCCAAGGCCATTAATTTTTGCCAGTTGATATAGAGACGAGGAAAGGCCATCGGAAATATCCATGCATGATGTAATAATTTGTTCTTCCGCCATTAGCCTGCCCTCTTTAACCCTTGGTTTTGGTTCAAGAAGATCTTTAAAATAATTCTTGTTTTTATTTTTCAATTTAATTGCCAAATATCCTGCCCCTGCCTTTCCTAAATGTCCTGTTACTGCCAGAATTTCTCCGGATTTCATACCGTACCTGCTCATAAATTCGTTTTTCTTTACCTTGCCAAATACTGTTCCGCAAATTGTTAAGTGTCTGTGTTCCTTTGTATCTCCGCCCACAATTGAAGTTTTATAGGTTTTTGCACAATCATCAGCCCCCTTCACCAGTTCTTTTAAAAAATTTACCGAGGTATTCTTTGGTAAGCCAAGGGAAAGGACCAGACCAAGGGGAAATCCGCCCTTTGCAGCAATATCACTAAGATTAACTGAGATCGAATACCAACCAATTTGCCAAGGCGACATTTTTTCTGGAATGTGTGTTTCATCTGCAATCATATCAGTTGAAACCAGTAAAAAATCATTACCATTGTCAAACGCTGCACAATCATCACCAATACCAACAGCCTCTGATCCTTTACTTACTATGTCACTAATGATATCAATTGCTTTTCTTTCACCAATATCACTTAGATTTTCCACGTTAATATGCAAGATATCTATATTCAAAAAGTTTATCACGGAATTATCAATTTCCCAACTTTAATTTAGGGTGATAACTTGAATAAATCAACTTATGCAAAAAGCGGTGTGGACATTTTCAAAGAGGAAGAAGCAATAAAAAGCCTGCTATCATCAATAAAAACAAAAAGGAGTGGAATCGGCAAGTCACTTGGAGGTCATTATGCCGGCTTAATAGAATTTGGAGAATATGCCCTTGTATTGTGCACTGACGGGGTTGGCAGTAAGGTAGAAATTGCTAATGCAATGAGAAAATGGGATACCGTAGGAATTGACTGCATCGCAATGAATGTAAATGATGCAATATGCGTTGGTGCGGAACCCATCGCATTTGTTGATTATCTAGCAATAGAGGACCCAAAACCTGAAATTACTAAGGAAATTGGAAAGGGTTTGGAAGTTGGGGCTAATCTGGCAAATGTTTCGATAGTTGGAGGTGAAACTGCGTCACTTCCAGAAATCATTAATGGTTTTGATCTTGCTGGTACATGTTTGGGTTACGTAAAAAAAAAAGACATTGTTATTGGGGATAAAATTACCCCGGGCGATATTATTATTGGGCTTTCGAGCAGTGGTATACATTCTAATGGATACACGCTTGTCAGATATGTATTAAAAAATGCGAATCTTAATTATCAAAATGAATTCCCAAGTGGATACTACCCTGGCAAAAAAATTGGAGAAGTCCTTCTTACCCCAACAAATATTTATGTTAAAGAAACGCTTGAATTATTTAAAAAGGTAAAGGTTCATGGAATCGCACATATCACTGGAGGGGGTTTAAGAAATTTAAATAGATTAAATAACAAGGTAAAATTTGTAATCGATAATCAGTTAGAGCCTCAACCAATTTTTAATTTTCTTCAAAAAATTGGCAACATAGAAGACAAAGAAATGTATCAAACTTTCAACATGGGAATGGGATTAGCAATAATAGTATCTGAAAAAGATGCTAAAGATTCAGTTAATCTATTGAAAAAATATTCAACAGCAAATTGTAAAATTGTTGGAAAAATTACCGAAGGTAAGGGTGTTGAATTTCCCGATTTGGGGCTGAATTACTAATTTCTCAATTTGATTTTAAGCGTTAAACAATTTTTCAAAAGTTCTTTCTATTTTAAGATAGTAAAAGTATTGTTCCTACGATAATAGGTTGATGCAACAAATATATTATTAAAGATTTACGTCCAATCAGTTCGATAATATGAATAAAATTTGATTTTGAATAATTTCTAATATTAAATCTACGCTTACCTTCCGGATAAAAAAGATTTCCAAGAAATATACCTATTAGAACCACACCAAACCATGGCAGTAACGGAAAATAATCAAGAGTGTAAAATTGATCGGACCTGAGGCCAAGCCAAAGTAAATAGTCGAAATTAACAGTAATTGTTCTTAAAAAAATTCCAAAAAAAACAAAAATTATTCCTATGAAAAGTGAGATTTTTTGATATTTCAGAAAAGGTATAGCCATAATTATTGATATACCAATACAATGCAATACCCCAAAAATTATGTAGCCGTCATTTGGATAAACCCAAGTAACCGCTGTTATTAGCAAACCAATACTGAAAATTTTTAAACCATGAAAAATGAATTTTTTATTTTTCTTTTCTTTACTTATTATGCTTTCTTTTTTATTATAACTCAAAGTTAAGGAAATACCTACAAGTGCTAGAAAAATTATTGCGACTGAATATTGAAAAATTTTGATTGGCAAGTAATTAAAATCAATTGAAAAGAGATTGTAATAATCTAGATCAAAAAAAATATGAAAAACTATCATCAATATAACTGCTAGGCCTCTGATAAGATCGATTTCCCAATATCTATTTTTATCTGTTGGCATTTCTGGCGTAAATAGGATATTTATTTAGACATTATAACTTTTTTAAAATAGTAGCGGGGAGTGGATTCGAACCACTGATCTACGGGTTATGGGCCCGTCGGGATCTCCTGGCTACCCCACCCTTATAGGCAAATATCGTTAGATAATTGCTCGCTATGATGGGAAGCGTTAACCCCCCGCTATTGCTAAATTTTTTGATTGTTGCGAATACTGTTTCTCATACTTAAACGTTAATATAAATAAGATTTAATTTTTGATAACTAGATTATTTCCATAATCGATATTTTCCCATAGTCAAAATATAAATCAAAAAACTACAAAATAAATATAATGGATGACCGATTTGTTATCTTGGGGAATTGAAATGGAAAAAATCGAAACTCATCTTATAAAAAAGGTGGCTAAAATCCCCAGAGTGTGTACAAATTGCAGAAAAAAAATTGGGGAAGGAGAAATATATCATCGTGAGGAAGGAATTAGCAAGCATCTTCATTCTCTGATAGCTAGAGAATTTTGCACAGAGTGCTATTCAAAATACGGGCAAGAAAAGCTTATCAAGGGGAAATTATAAAAAAATATTCCACCTTATCAATAACATTTTTGAGTTAATGTTATATTAGGGTTCAATCTGCAGGGGTACCCGAGCGGTCAAAGGGGCAGGGCTTAGGACCCTGTGACGTAGGTCTTCGAGCGTTCAAATCGCTCCCCCTGCATCTTATATTTGTTCTATGTTGAGGAACAGAATGAAAGTAATTGCTTTTACTGGCATGCCTTTTTCTGGTAAATCTGAGGCAGTTAAAGTTGCAAATAAAATGAATATTCCAACCGTTAGAATGGGGGATACGATCTGGCAAGAGGTAAAAAAACGTGGTTTGGAAATAGCAGATGAAAACGTTGCAAAAATTGCCTCTGAAATGAGAATAAAATACGGAAAGGAGATTTGGGCAAAAAAAACATATGAAAAAGTTCGTTTGCTTGAAAATAAAGAATTAATTATAATCGATGGTGTTAGAAATATCGAGGAAATTGATTTTTTTAAAAAAAAATTAGGAAAAGATTTTTTATTGATTGCTGTAAAATGTTCAGATAAAACAAGACATGAAAGAGGCCTATCAAGAAATCGTGAAGATGACAGTGGAGATATAAACAGAATTTTAAAAAGAGATCAAAGAGAAAAAAACTGGGGAATAGACCTTGTTATGAAATCGGCTAACGAAACAATTACTAATGAGGGTTCGATAAAGGATCTCCAAAAAAAGATAAAAGAAATAATTCTTGAATTTAAAAAACGATAATTTAATTTACAAATTTATAGATGGAGGCTAAAGATGATGTTTGAAGCTCAAGTAATTGTTAAATTAAAAAAAGGAATTTCTGACCCCGAAGGTGCAAACACACTAAAAACACTGCACCTGCTTGGTTTTGAAAATGTAAAAGATGCGAAAACTTTTCACACGTTTGACCTATTAGTCGAAGGAAAAAATAAAGAAAATGTAGAAAAAGATGTTGAAAAAATGTGTCAAAGATTGCTAACTAATCCAGTTATTCATACCTATAAAATAAAAGTAAGTGAAGTGTAATATTTCAGGGGAGGCAAAAAATTGGATATTAATGTTTTTTTTTCAAAAAAAGAGGGTTTAGATTCTGTTTATGAAATCGATATTTTCTCAGCGTCTGATGACGAATTAAAAGAAATTAGTAATCAATTGGGGCTTGCACTTTCGCTTGATGAATTAAATAAAATTAAAAACTATTTTCAGAATAAAAAGAGAATACCCACAGACATTGAATTGCAGGCATTAGGACAGGCATGGTCTGAACATTGCTGCTATAAATCCTCTAAAATTCCCTTAAAAAAATTCGTTTTCGGCATTTCTGAAGATCGAATAGTTGCACGGGAAGATGCTGGTATTATAGATTTTGACGATGAGTATTATTACTGTGCTGCTCTAGAATCGCACAACCACCCATCCGCTATAGAACCTTACGGGGGTGCTGCAACAGGTGTGGGTGGAATTGTCCGAGATGTCGTATGCATGGGTGCTCAACCCGTTGCCTACATCGATCCATTATTTTTTGGTCCATTGGATTGTTCTTATAAACAAATTCCCAAGGGTGTGAAACATCCTCGCTTCCTTTTCAAGGGAGTTGTAGATGGAATTAGAGATTACGGAAATCGCATAGGCATACCAACTTTAGCAGGCCAGGTATATTTTCATGAAGGGTATACTGGAAATTGCCTTGTAAATGTTGGATGTATTGGAATACTCAAAAAAGAAGAGTTAATTCATAGCCGAGCAAAAGCCCCTGGAAATATTTACATCTACGCTGGTGGAAAAACCGGCAGAGATGGCATTCACGGAGTTACATTTGCATCAGCCGAGCTAACTGATGAAAGTGAGGAAAGCAGCAGATCGGCAGTTCAGGTCGGAGATCCCATTACTAAAGAACCACTAATTCACGCCACCTTGGAATGTAATAAAAAAGGCTTATTGGAGGGTTTGAAAGACTTTGGTGGGGGAGGTTTATCCTGTGTTTCTGGTGAATTGGCATATGCAGCAGGTCTTGGAGCAGAAATCCATATCGATAATATTCCTCTAAAGGATGAGGGGCTAGCTCCTTGGGAAATATGGATATCAGAAAGTCAGGAAAGAATGATGTTTTTGGTAAAACCGGAAAATGTCAAAAAAGTCCTTCATATCTGTAAACAATGGGATGTAATTGCCGTAGAAGTCGGAAAAGTAATTAAAGACAAAATTATCAGAGTGTTTTACAAAAATAAAAAAATTCTTGAGATGGATTTGGAATTTTTAACAGGCGGGCCTGTTTATGATAACTGTACTAGACCTTTTATAATTAAAGAAATTGATCGAAAAAAGACAAATGATCCAAATTTTTCAATGCCAGATCTCAATGATGCTCTTATAAAAATACTATCATCCCACAATGTCGCTTCTAAGGAGTGGGTAATTCATCAGTACGATCACGAAGTAAGGGGTAACACGGTGATAAAGCCATTGCAGGGAAAAATCAACAGAGAAACTCATGGAGACGCAACTGTGGTAAAACCTCTCGAGCACTCGTTTAGGGGGCTTGCAGTAACCGCAGATGTCAACCCAAGATTCATGGAAAGAGACCCGTATTTTGGATCTTGTGCAGCAGTTGATGAAGTATGTCGTAATCTTGTTTCCGTTGGATCGTGGCCGGACTCCCTTTTGGATTGTCTAAATTTTGGAAACCCTGAAAAACCTGAAAGAATGGGAGAATTTTACGAGGCGTGTCGTGGACTGGGGGATATGGCTAGAACTCTAAATCTTCCTTTTGTTTCTGGAAATGTGAGTTTGTATAATGAATCAATTAAAAGTGCGGTACCCCCCACACCAGGTTTGGTCGGGGTCGGAATCGTGAAAGACATTAGAAAATGTGTAACAACTGATATAAAAAAGCAAGGAAACAGTCTGTATCTTGTAGGCAATCAAACCGAGTATGAACTCAATGGCTCCGAATACTACAAAGCATTGGATGTAGATGGAGGTGTTGTTCCAAAATCAAATGTTGATTTATTAGCAAAGTGTATGAAGGGCGTTTACACTGTAATTGATGAAGGATATGTTGCCTCCTGCCACGATGTAAGTGAAGGAGGAATCGGAGTTTGTCTGTCTGAGATGACAATTGGTGGAGAAATCGGGGCAAATGTAGATATCTCAAAGGTTAACGATAAGCTACGCTCAGACGTAAAGCTATTTTCTGAGACAACTACCAGGTGGATTATTGAGGTAAAAAATGGTTTTGAGAAAGACTTTGAAAAGACTTTGAAAAGACTTGAAACACCACATTTAAAGATTGGTAAAACAGGCGGAAACAAACTACACATTTCCAATAATAATTCAGTTTTAATCGATCAACCAATAAAAGACATAGATGCTGTTTGGAGAAATGCAATATTTAAGACCATGGGTTAATCGCAATACTTATATGTTGTGATCTATTTTTAATCTAGGTGATGACCGAACCCTTTCTGAGCTTTAAAATGCAGTGATGAAGATCTTGAGTGCTGAATTATGGTCATCGATTTGCAGGTATGTAGAAATACATATCTGCAATTTCCTTAAAATTAAATCATTTAGACTCTTTAGCTTTTTTTAAAGATCGTCTATCTGTTTCTTCAACTTCTCTATCAGATAAAATCCCTTTGTTTACTAGTTTCATCATTAAAATCTGGTTATGTTCACGGAGATAAATGATCTCCTTGTAAATATCATTTAGCACGGCGCTTTGTTTCTTAAACTCACTTTCTTTATTTTTCAAATAGTCTGCTGTCTTGTCCAGATCTTGTGATTTGGTTGCTAAAATCTTGTCAACTTGTTTTGACACATTTTTTGAAATTTTTTCCAGTTCAACATCAATTAGTTTTTGATTTTCACTTTTTAGCTCTTTAGCAATTTGTTCTTTGAAAGTTTCCAAATTTTTTAATTTTTTAATTAGTTCTTTTGCTCCTCCTACCCTTTCTTCCAGTAAAGCAATTTTAGATCTTTCCATGGTCATCAGTTGTTCCAACTGCTTGCATTTATCTACAATCTCTGTAATTTTTGTCTGCAAATATCCTTCTTTCATTATTGGTCCTCAGCTGAATTACAAACAAACTGTAAAAAAGTAATTGTTTACAAATCTTTGTAATATTTGATGGTCCAATTAGACAAAGATAGAAATTGAGTAATTATCATATTTTGCTTGGTACCTATTTTTATAACAAAAATATCTATTCTAAAAAATGAAAAAAATATTGCACTATCGGAACTCGGTTTATCAACCGTTCCAACAGTTGCCATAACGGATTATATGGCTTGCTTTTTGGCATGCTGACTCTTAGAGTATTCCAATCGCTTTCAGATCCATAGATATCTCTTGCTTTCGCCCTTATATCATAGCTTCCCTCTTCACTCCAAGTATGGCTGAGATTTAATTGTTCTCCAGATTTATAAGGTCCTTTCCAGCCACTTGACATACCGTCACCCCATTCAACGAGGTAATAGACAATATTGCTCTCGGGATCAATTGCCGAAAAGGCGTATTCGTAATAGTTGTCAATCTTGCCTTTTTTATTTCCTAAAATTGAAGGTTTGTTTGGAGGATTGTTTGTTTCCTGAATCCAAGCCCATGTTGTGTCAGTTGACGAGTTGCCCTCGTTATCAGTTACTGTTAATAAAACAGTGTAATTCCCAGGTTCGTCATAAAAGTGTATGGGATTCTGTTCATCTGAGGTACTTTCGTCACCAAACTCCCAATGAAAACTATAAGGTTGGTGTCCACCGGTAACATCGCCATTAAACTCTACTGCTTGGTTTATCAAACCGTAGTAAGGGCCATTAGAAAATGCATTTATCTTCCCGTAACCAAAAGCGTACAGACGGCCGTAGTTGTATCCAAAAACCTGAGAATATGAACCAATGTACACTATTCCATTTTTTCCTATACAAGGCGAAGACAATACTTCGCTGTTGGCAATTGTTCTACGCCATCGTTCAGTTCCGTCTGGATTGATAGCAATTATATAGACACCAGCTCCTACATAAATTGTTCCCTCAGCACCGATAGCAGGAGACGCATGGTCGATATTCGGACCAACATCGATTTTCCACCTCAGAGTCCCGTTTGGGTATATTGCATGAAGATAGGTGTTGCCAACATATATAGTCCCATCCTTATCAATCGAAGCGCTGGCTTCGTCTCCACCTCCACCATATTTCCATTTTAGAGTGCCATCTGGGTGTAGAGCATAAAAATAGCCATCAAACGAGCTGATGTAAATCGTTCCATCATCTGCTATAGAGGGATGCGCCTTTACCCAATCTCCTGTTTTGAAACGCCAACGAAGAGCACCATCATGTCTCAACGCATAAAGATGGGTGTCACCTGAGCCGACATAAATCGTGCCGTCATCACCAATCGCAGGGTCAGAAACAATATAATAACCAGTCTCATAATGCCATTTTTCTGTGCCATCCGGGTTGATCGCAAATATATCGCCCTTATCTAATCCCCTCATTGTGCCAAAATAAATCGTACCATCTTTGGCAATTGCGGGAGATGAAGATATTGAGCCTCTCGCATAAAAATTCCATTTCAATGTACCATTAGGATTGATAGCATATAAGTAATTGTCATAAGAACCAATGTATATTGTTCCATCATCGGCGATTGCTGGGGTTGACCAAATCCAATCACCAGTCCTGAATCTCCATTTTAATGTGCCATCGCAGCGTATAGCATAAAGATAATAATTTTCACAACCGAAATAGATTGTACCATCATCGTCCACAACAACCCCACCGTTTATCCATCCATCACTCACATTGAAATGCCATAATTCCTCACCCATGTTATAAGCAGTACTATATGGACTCCTCCCCGTATGATAAAGGTCGTGCCCTTTCATCGGCCAAGGCGAATCTATGAGGCCGCCAAGATTTACCCCACATTCATTTCCATTTTCAAAAAGTGTTGAATTAATGTTTGATTCATCATTTGTAATTTGAACTTTGCTCAAATAATTACCAATATCTTCGGTATACGCAGAAGAATTACAGTAGTAAAAATCAAAAAATAACTTATCCAATAGTTCCTCATAAGTTTCCTTATCAATAAATTTTACTACTGATGAAGATGTTACAGAGGTTAAGACAATTGAAAACGTAACAATTACGAAACTCAATTTGTAATTCAAATGTTTACCTCCATTAATTAATATAAAACTTGAATATAAAAATTTACGCATAACTATAATAGTTATGTCATTTGATTTGTATTATCTCGCTAAAAAAGATTATTTTCTATTTAGATACACACAAAATAATGTTTTTTAATTATTAACAACGGTTTGAGTATTTAAACGAAAAAATGCCTATTAATCAAAAGTATCTACAACATTTACCCAAATAATATTAATTTCATGGGGTACACTTTTCTTTCCATTCTTATTTTTCGTCATTCAAAACACTTTACCTTCAAATACTTTCTTCTAAACAAAGTATATAAAATTAATGTGGAGAAATTCCAAAATGGAAAAATTATTTTTTATTAGTATTGTAGAATAATATTAATGAATTCTTTATTCTTAGCGAGTTCTTCAATTAAATTTACGTCCTCTGCTGTAAATGCATCAGAAACATTGGAATCAATATCTATCTCGGCAATTATTTTGTTTGAATGTTTTACTGGTACAACAAGCTCTGATTTTGTTGAAACAAAACAAGAAAGATACCTATTGTCTTGATTTACGTTTGGTATAAGTTCGGTTTTACCTGTTTTTGCAGCTGAACCACATATGCCCATACCTATCGGGATTTTTGTATGCTCTGTTGGATTTTCTCCTTTCCATGGACCAAGCAAAAGATTATCGCCCTTTACAAAATAGATACCTATCCAGTTATATTTTTCAAAGGTTGAATACAAAATTTCAATGATGCCATCTAAAACGTCAGAGTCCTTTTTATCCTTCAAGATTTTGTCGATTTTTTCCTTGACTTCCAAATAATATGAAATCTTCATAAATTCAAATGGGAATTCTGACTTATCTTTATTATGCACCCAAACTGACTCTTAAAAAATTCTCCTCACCAGGAAATTCAATAATTCCGTATTTTCCTCCGCCACCGGGTTTTACAATTATTTTTCCTTCTCTAAATGCCTTAATTGCTTCTGTAACTGCTGGAACGGCAACTGTTGAAATATTTTCAATATTTGCTTCAAGCAGCACATCTATTTCACTATTGAAATTTGAAATAAGTTCCCACCAGAAATCATTTACTTTTTTTGAAAAGGGATTTCTATAACCGATGGCTTTTGTAATTATTTCTAAAAGTGGAATCAAATTTACGTAAGGTGGCCTGTGATCTGGATGGACGGGTTCTGAATAATTTCCAATTTCAAGAATTTTATCTTTTACTCCCTTTTTTATTGCTTTTCCACATTTACAACGCCATTTCCTTTTTTTTGCCTCTTCGTATCTGTAATGAGTAAAACAAGACCTACATGTGGACTCGTTATATTTCCCTTCTTCAGGCGGTAAACCTACATTTAATACCGGTTTGTTTCCATCTTGACGCAAAATGGCCTTTTTTATTTCGTTAAATGTTAAATCCTCTACCTTAAAGCGGTTGAATTCCCTTGCAAATCTAACAGGATGGGGGGTATGGCTATCCGAATTAGATAGAAAGGTCAGTCTATGTAGTTCTTTAATTCTGTCAGCGTAATTGGTATCCGCGCTTAGCCCCAGCTCGACAAAAGACACGTAATCTGTTAAATCTCCATAACATTCCTTGATTGATGAGTAGCTATCATAAACTCCAGTCCAAGGGGTAAAGGCGTGGGCAGGTCCAATTAACGCATCAACTTCCTTTGCAATAGATGCAAGTTCTTCTCCTGAAAAATTAAAAAGTGGTCTTCCATCTTTATCAAGGTTTTTTGAAAAATGTTTGGTAATTTTTCTAAATTCTTTGACAGATGAAATACTAGGAAAATAGAGCAAATGATGAATGCGATTTTTCGTCTCTACTTCCGCACTTAAGATAAATCTGGTACCGTTAAGTTCAAATGTACCTTCATCAATTTTGTTACATTTAGCAATCTCGGTCAACCATTGGGGATGCAGACAGTCACCGGCTCCAACGATTTGGATTCCTTTTTTTGGTGCCTCAACCGAAATGGTCCAAAGATCCATTTTCGAACTCTTGCTGCCAGAGAACATGGAGTGAATGTGAAGATCTGCATTAATTATCATAATTTTCCTTTATTTGCATAGCTAGACTAATTTTTCCTTATTTTGAATATTTTTTGAAGGAGAAGGTGTTTTTTCTAAATAAAAATCCGAATTGGCAAAAATTTCTATTATTCCGGCAATAATCAACATTACGGATGATAGAATCAACAATTGTCCGCCCAAATCCAAACCCCAGTTTATGCTGATCTGCTCGCTTCCCCCAAGTGAATTTAGATAAACTGTTTTCTGACCGCCCAAGGGAGAAGATGTAATGCTACCAAAGATTTGTTCTACTCCGGGGTCTAACTCACCAAGCGGATAATTGTCAATCACAAAACCAATCGAAAGTACTACAATTATAATAAAAATTATCGGCACTATCAATTTAATTCCTCTAAATATGTATTTTTTACCTAATTTTTTGCTGTTGGATATACCAATTGTAGCGATTACTAAATAAGCAATACCAATAGCTATGAATAAGGAAAAAGGTAGAGAAAGCGCACCCAGCTGAACAGGACCACTATTCGGGTCAAGAAAATTAACCATTATACCATTTAATCCATCAACTGACACGAGCTTTACCATGCCTTGGGTATTAAATTCTTGGAGGCTAATGTTTGTTGAAACACTATACCAGGGGTTGAAAAGGGCAATAAATGCAACAATAATTCCGATGATTGTAACAATATTTCCTATGCTTTTTAGGTTAATTCCATCTATATAAAGCATTGAGACTATTCTTGGACCCAAACCTGTTTTTTTGTATCTTTTAAAAATTCTAAATCCGATTAAAACAAAGGAAATTAAGGCTATCAAGAGAAATATGATTACAATGTAGTACAGGAACCATTCTAGAAAAAAGATTAAATCAATTGATTGTGTCAGACTGTTTCCCCACACAATGGGATTATTCCACATAACACCATTTTCTCTAAATTTAGGACCTTGCGGTCCAGCCTTTCCCCTTAAAATGTCCTCATAACTGTTAAATTCTCCCCATCTTCCACCGAATTGTGACCAATCATGTTCTTCAATTGATACCAGATTATATTCTCCAGGATTCAAAATAAATCCGTTTGCTGCCACAATATCACTGGCAATTCCAAATTTTCCGGAAAATGATCTAAGATAATTTGCATGACTTCCACGGGCCACATAAACTTTAATGTGAGTTGATTCTTTTTCTACTTGATCCCAACTTGCCTTTTGTCCACCATGGTGTTGACTATACATGCACTCTGTAGGAATTCCATTAGAAAGTACGACTTGCACCATCTCCCAATCGCCTTCATGTTGGTTTAATTCTCCTTTATTGAAGGCGTAAAACATCCAATATTGAATTACTTCGATTTCATTTTCTTTGACTGAACGATAATAAACTGTGTAGCCCAACTGGTCGATTTTGCTTTGATAATCGTTTATTATGTTATTATCATAAACCGTGCCCAATCCATTATCTAAAATATAATCGTCGTTAGTATAATACGAAAGATTAACTGTAGATAAATCATCAGTTACCAAGATTTTGCCATCTTCTAAAAACCTGTATAAATTGGCATTTTCTATATGATATGATGCATCTACAGGGAAACATTTCTCATCTCCTTCAAAATAAAAGATCGGTGAGTATTGTTCAACTACTTCTAGGCCATCATCTGCTTCTGCAAAAATCCCAATAAATTGAAGGGAAATCAAAATTACAATCAATAAATATAGATTTTTTCTATAGCCTACTTTACACAATCTCCTGTTCATTTAAAGCCCATCCAGCATTTAACAAAGTAACAGCAATCATTTTAAAACATTTTTTAAAGATTTTAGCAAAAAAAATGGGTTGAAAACAGTAACATTTATTAGCATTTACTCCATATAAGTATTTGAAAAAAAGAAATAAGTGATGGGACTAAACAAAGTACAGGAGCAACAATAGACCTATTAATTATTTTCGTTATAAAGTGAGCCATTATGATTAATGAAAAAACTGTAAATAATTACACACATTATGACACAGATTCGATACAAGTTTTAGAAGGGCTATCTGCCGTTAAAAAAAACCCTGCTATGTATATAGGAAGTACAGACGAACGAGGATTGCATCACCTCGTTTATGAAGTAGTCGACAATGCCATTGATGAAGCGCTTGCAGGATTTTGTAATACTATTATAGTGTCGTTGAATAACGATGGTTCGGTTACAGTTGAAGACAACGGTCGAGGTATCCCTGTTTCCATTCATAAAAAATATAACAAGTCGGGTGTCGAAATTGTGATGACTACCCTTCATGCAGGAGGTAAATTTGATAATCAAGCATACAAAGTCTCTGGTGGATTACACGGTGTTGGTGTTTCTGTGGTTAATGCTCTCTCCAAATGGCTTGAAGTAAAGGTTCGTCGGAAAGGAGAAGAATATTATCAAAAATATAACAGTGGTGTTGCTATTGAACCACTAAAAGCAATCGGGAAGACAGATAATACTGGAACCACAGTTACATTTCTTCCAGATCCTGATATTTTCGAAACAACGACATATAAGTATGAAACCATTTCTACAAGGCTACGGGAATTGGCATTTTTAAATGCAGGACTGGAAATTCAAATAACCGATAAGCGAACGGGAAACTCTGAGACATTCAAGTATAAAGGAGGAATCAGTGAATTTGTAAAGTACATTAACAGAAATAAAACGCCATTATATCCCGATCCAATTTTGTTGAAAGCAGAGCGGGAAGATTTTGAAGCAGAACTAGCAATTCAATACACTGATGGCTATACAGAAAATATTTTTACTTTTGCCAACAATATTAATACCCATGAAGGTGGGACCCATTTATCAGGATTTAAAGCAGCTCTAACTCGAACTTTGAATGATTACGGCAAGAAAAACAACCTTTTTGAAAATGATTTTGCACTGTCTGGTGAAGATTGCAGAGAAGGTATCACTACAGTTATCTCCTGTAAAGTACGACATCCGCAATTTGAAGGGCAGACAAAAACAAAACTTGGTAATTCGGAAGTGAAAGGGGCTATCGAAAGTCTCATAAACGAAAAATTAGGATATTTTCTTGAAGAAAATCCATCGATTGCCAAAATTGTTATTGATAAAGCATTAACAGCAAGTCGTGCGAGAGAAGCTGCAAGAAAGGCTAGGGAATTAACCCGAAGAAAGGGACTCTTGGAATCATCTGCACTTCCAGGAAAACTTGCAGATTGTTCAACAAAAGATCCGAGCAAATCAGAATTATACATTGTTGAGGGTGACAGTGCTGGTGGAAGCGCAAAACAAGGTCGAGATCGGGAATTTCAGGCCATTCTTCCTTTAAGAGGAAAAATCATCAATGTAGAAAAGGCACGGATGGATAAAATTCTAAAAAACAACGAAATTCTTGCACTAATCACTGCAATAGGCACCGGGATTGGAGAGGAATTTGATATTCAAGGTGCTAGATATCACAAGATTATTCTTATGACAGATGCAGATGTTGATGGCGAACACATCAGAACATTGTTACTCACCTTTTTCTTTAGATACATGCGTCCATTAATCGAAGAAGGATTCCTTTACATTGCACAACCACCACTCTATAAGATTGCAAAAGGAAAACAAGTATTGTATGCTTATTCAGAGAGGGAGCGTTTGGAAAAAATTAAAGAGTTGGGAGAATCTGGTATCAGTATCCAGCGCTATAAAGGTCTTGGGGAGATGAATCCCGAACAACTTTGGGAAACAACCATGGATCCAGAGAATCGGCTAACAGTAAAAGTAACAGTTGACGATGCTTTTGAGGCTGACCAGCTCTTCACTATCTTGATGGGTGAAAACGTTGAACCGAGAAGAGAATTTATTGAAATTCACGCAAAGGACGTGGTAAATCTAGATATTTAGGGTGATCAACTATGGCTGATGACTCAGTTAAAAAAGAACACATTCGAGCCATTGAATCAGAAATGAAACGGGCATTTATTGATTATTCAATGAGTGTGATTATGAGCAGGGCTCTTCCCGATGTTAGAGATGGTTTAAAACCCGTTCATCGCCGTATTTTGTATGCAATGAATGACATGGGACTTACAGGGGGGCGAGCTTATAAAAAATCTGCCCGTGTGGTTGGAGAAGTACTAGGTAAATACCATCCCCATGGCGATCAAGCAGTTTACGATAGCATGGTTCGTATGGCACAGGATTTTTCCTTGCGTTATCCACTTGTAGATGGGCAAGGAAATTTTGGTTCCATTGATGGTGATTCTGCAGCAGCGATGCGATATACGGAAGCGCGCATGGCAAAAATTGCAGGCCTCATGCTACAAGACATCGAAAAAGAAACAGTAGAATGGACCGACAATTTTGATGGATCGTTAAAAGAGCCTGTCGTGCTTCCCAGCATTCTTCCCAATCTTTTGATTAATGGTGCTTCAGGAATTGCCGTGGGAATGGCCACAAATATGGCACCCCATAATATTTCAGAAGTAATTGAGGGGACAATAAAGTTGATTGACAATCCTTCAATACAATCGGCCGAGTTGATGACTGTCATTCAGGGCCCCGATTTTCCAACCGGGGGGATTATCTATGGGAGGGGAGGAATTTTAGAGGCTTATTCAACGGGCAAAGGGCTTATCCGTGTTCGTGCAAGAACAACTATCGAGGAAAAAAAGGATCGTAAACGTATAGTAGTCACAGAATTGCCTTATCAAGTAAACAAATCAAAACTACTCGTAACTATTGCAGAATTAGTCAAAAATAAAAAAATTAACGGTATTTCCGATCTTAGAGATGAAAGTGACCGCAAGGGGATGAGCATCGTTATTGAATTAAAACGCGATGCTATGGAAGACGTAGTTCTCAATCAACTATTTGGCCATACAGAATTGCAGTCAACATTTGGCATTTTAAATTTGGCAATTGTGAATGGTGAACCTAAGATACTTTCGCTAAAAGAAATTATCCAACATTTTATTGATTATCGTATTGAGGTTATCACTCGACGGACAACCTATGATTTGAACAAAGCTAAGGAAAAAATGCATATTCTAGAAGGATTGATAATTGCCCTCAAAAACATCGATGAAGTAATCAAAATCATTCGAGAAAGTAAAGAGGTAGATGAAGCGAAACAGCGATTAATGAATCGATTCGAGCTATCTGAATTACAAGTAAAAGCAATTTTAGATATGCGACTGCAGAAACTAACAGGCATGGAAATTGAAGGGGTAAAAAGGGAACATCAGGCAACTGCAGAATTAATCTCGCGTTTGGAAATATTGCTGAGCGATAAGCAAAATATACTTAATGAAATCAAACGAGAATTAATTGAAATCAGGGAAAAGTTCGGGGATGAAAGGCGAACAGAGATTGTTGAAGGTGAAATTGGAATAGAAATGGAAGATCTCATTCCAATGCAAGAAGTTATGATAACCATTACCGACAGCGGATATATAAAAAGAATTCCTTGTGAAGTATATAAGACTCAGCGACGTGGGGGTAAAGGGCTCATTGGCATAAAAACCAAAGAGGAAGATGTTGTCGTTAACACATTTATCACCTCAACACATGATCACATAATGTTTTTTACCAATTATGGCAAATGTTTCTGGCTGAAGGGATATGCGATTCCTGAAGGAGAAAGATATGGAAAGGGAAAAGCAATTATTAACCTCCTTCCACGATTAGAAGAAGGAGAATATGTAGAAACTGCAATTCCAATTCATGAGTTTGATGATGAGCACTATCTTGTATTTGTAACCAAAAAGGGCATCATTAAAAAAACAATGCTATCGGCTTACAGTAACATAAGGGTAAACGGTATACGGGCAATCAAATTAGATAATGACGACGAGCTTATCAGCACAAAACTTTCTGATGGTAAACAAATAGTTATCATTGCCTCTGCAGACGGGCAGGCGTGTCGCTTTAAAGAAGAAGAAGTTCGTCCCATGGGCAGAATAGCAAGAGGCGTAATTGGTATTAGACTCAAAAAAGGAGATAAAGTTGTCTCAATGGCCATTGTTGGGGAAGAGGGAAATTTATTAACTATTACGGAAAATGGATTTGGCAAACGTTCACCGATACAAGAATACCGAAAAACTCATCGAGGAAGCAAAGGAGTTCGTACAATTATTGTAAATGAGCGAAATGGAAAGGTTATCTTTGTAAAAGAAGTCGAAGAAGATGACGAAATGATATTGACAAGTAAAGAGGGCATGGTTGTAAGAATTCCTGTTAAAGGTATTAGAGTTCAAGGGCGAAATACAATGGGTGTCAGAGTAATGCGCTTAAATGAAGCAGACAAGGTAGTTTCAGTTTCAAAAGTAGTGGAAAACAATGGAAATGATGATGACGATGTATGTGTAGCACCAGATGAGTAAATTATCAGCCTTCGTTTACCGACTGATATGGATTGAAAGCTGGATCCCCATAAAGAGTGAATTCGTGCAGTGCAACATATTTTTTATCTAAAACTTTGGTTCTAACATTCCCGTTATATTGTTCTAGGTTTAAGGAAGATAAGCACAGTTGATCAATAATGCTGTTGCCTGTCGAGAGGGATAGAGGAGGTGTCCATAGAAAAGTGGAATTAGCATCCTTTTCAAGATATACATTTTTAGCATTTCTCAGCGCAAGACCAGTTGTTGCATCATTTTCGATCAATTCGTTGATAAAATCTTCTGCGATTACCGCCCCAAAATGAAGATCGGGATATTTTGAATATAATTTTAAATCAAGCATTGCTTTCATTAATCCTAGTATCCCAATGCCGACCCCTCCAGGTAAAGGACGTGGCTCAAGGTAGCCAGGGTCCGCAGTTACTCTTGTAGCACCAATATAGGCATTTACCCCTGCATGTATAAATGTCTGAGACAATACATTCTCACCAGGAATTCCATCTGTTCTACCTGTTATGCAACTTTCTACAAATACCGCCGATGGTCCGTAATTCATATTTTCAATAGAACGAATACTGTAAGATCCTTTGCTTGATAATCCGCTTCTAATCTGTGGATATATACGTGAAATCGCAGTAACAAAAGGAAAACCTCGCGAATCAACAAATATGTCACCATGTTCAAAAAGGTTAAATGAGCCGTGAGCAAAGGTGAAAATCAAGCTACTGTCAAGGTGTGATTGCCCACCTGTAACTTTCTCATCAGACATTAATAACTCGATAAATTTCTTTGGGAATAGCAATCTATTTAGAATTCCTGCATTTTTTATGTCCTTCAATTCATCTTCAGTAAAACCTTCTCTTTGGGATTCAAGTAAAAACGTATTTTTAACATTGGTGTAGCCTCCCTCCATTTTTTCCTTTAAACGTAAATTAATAAAGGTACTTTCTCCAGTCGGAAATTTAGTAGGTTCCCCTCTACCACTAAACAACATTTGACTTAACTTTGTTATAATTGGCAGGTTTTGAAATTCAAGACCGCAACCAGTTTGAACAAGGGCAGTGTCTTTCCAGTCATCCATTTTTTCAATAATATTTTCATAAAAGATAGTTCTTGCAATAAGGGCACTGCAATCCTGTACATCACGTCCGGTTACTCTTCCCACAATATTTTCCATACTGGGCCACGTACTAAATGAATTATTTTCAAGATCACCCGGCTTTGGATCAATATCCCCCCACATAAAATCACTTGGAAGTGCAAAACCCATCATGTAAGCTTTTGCATCAAGTCTTCCGTCGGGGTTATAATAAAAATACATGGGAACCATGGTCGGATCAGCAGCTATGGCAATATATACGGGATTATCATAGTAATAATTCCTTAGTCCTTGCAAATTTGAGGTGGAAATTTCGGCCATTTCAGCAAGTAGATTGTTGAGTTCCTGATGAATCTGCATAGTATGTGCATTGGACGGTTCTACGAGCAAGGGATTTGATCCAGGTTGAGTTACGCCAGGACATGGCTCACCATTGTTAAGAATATCATCATCTGCAGCAAATGCAAATTCCGGTTTTGCAAATACAATTCCCTTATGATACGCAGTCAAATACGGTGCAATAGAAGACAGGCCTTCCATCAAAGGAACAACAGGCGATTCAATTTTTTCTATTGTAACAATTGCCTCATAGGAACCTACCTTTTGTGCACCCCACTGTCCAAGTACTTGAATACCATAATTTCCAGGTTTATTGTACAAGGTTATTTCATAGTGAATTTTATCTTCAATGATGTCACCGTTCATATCGCGAACTGGTAATCCTCCATCAGTTGAGACAAAAAAATATCTAGGGCCATCTGGACTACTCACAATAACCGAAACCTTATCCCCCAATCTCTCAGCATTCTCAGGATTTTTATTTTCAAGATCAAGAATTAGTTTGGCGTATTTGTAATCTGAAGGTATATCGAATCTATGGGTTTTCATCTGGCCATTAAGCAACATACCAATAGTTTGTGTAGGAAGAAACATCATTGAGCCAAGGTTTCCAGAAAACTCATATATGATTTTGTCAAGAACTTTTGGTTGATTCACATCTAAAGGGTTTGCAATCGTAATATATTGGATAGAATCGCCAAATATGTGATGTATTATAGTCATACACTCTTCAATAATTTCTTCGGTGCTTTCAAATTCCTTAACCCAATAAGATGAAGTATGAAGATCGCCACAAATATATAGACCTACTACACCAAGAGCGTCTAAAACTGATTTAACATGATGATCGATAACATCCGTTACAATAACAGGAATCCCCAAATATGAAGCAATTGGCGTGGCGACAACACCAAGATTATAGCCAGATTCGTCGTCCTTAATAACCAGAGCAGTATTGGTATCGTCCCAAAACATATCAGCAACAAACAAAGAGATGTCCTTTGGTGGGAGAGTATCACCAATTGTAAAATCAGTATAGAGACCTACTTGTTGTTCAGCTCTAATTATAGCTTTTGAAGGATTGGTCAAATTTTTTACATACAGCGGTGCAATAAACTGGTTTCCTTCATTATCATATCTGACTGCCAGAGGAGTTGCAATTAGGGCATAAAACGGATTTTTATCAGAAACAGTTATTGCGGATAACAAATCTGGTGAAAAATTTGATTTAATATCGTAATTAACATACCCAAATGAGTTGTCTTTAACTTCGCCATTTGATTTCTGAGGTAAAACTGTTATTGCACCAAATGACATGAAAATAATAAACATTCCAAAAAGAATCGTCGCTGGTTGTCTTATTTTTTTATGCAAATGAATCACCTGATAATTATTATTAAACAAATATTATTTAAACGTTATTCAAAATTGAAAAATAATTTAAAATTAAGAATAAAAATAGTTTTAGCTGCCCTCATTACATGGCTCATATGGATTAAAGGCTGGATCTCCTAGTAAATTCAACTGATAAATTGTACAATACTTCTCAATTATTACCTCATCTCCTCTCTGACCAGTGGTAAGTGTATAAGTTGGAACTGAATCTAGTTGTTCTCCCAATGGAGGGGTCCATAAGTATTTTTTACTAACCTGCTCTGGTAGAAAATTATTTTTTGCATTTCTAAGAGCTGTGCCAACATCAACATCTCCATTAATCAATTGCTGATATGAATCCTCAAATATCACTCCACAGAAATGTACGTCTGGATATACTCCTTTTCTTGCGTTAATTGCCGCATTTAAGTATCCAAGGATCCCAAAACCCACTCCGTCATCAAGCAATGGCCACTTTGGACGAGGTTCTAGATATCCGCCAATAGCTGAATATGTTGTTGGGGAAATGTAGGCATTTACCCCAGAATGCAGATACGCATTTGCAATTGTATTTGCAGGATGAACACTGTCAATTTTTCCACATCCACATCCCTCCACAAACATTACGGATGGCCCAAGCTCCATGTCTGAAACCGAGCGGACGTCATAACTGCCAATACTATCTAGTGGAGTAGAAAATCTCCCTATAACTGGGAAAAATCTACCGATGAGCTGATACAGAATCGGTGGACCGCCAAGAAGATACATCATTGAATCTCCATGTTCAAATCCAAACCATATTCCGTGTGAATTAGTCAGAATCAAATTACTGCTTTCCTGTAATTCGCCTCCCCTAACTCCAGATTGATCACTCAATGCTTCCCTCCACCAATTCGGGCTGAAAAGTGAATTAACGCTTTCAAATCCCTGAGCAAGTTTTACCAACCAACGTGGGAAGAAAAGCATATTAAGTAAACCATCTTGTTTAATTTCCCATAAAGCCTCGTCTGTATAACCCACTCTTTGAGCTTTCCCACGTTCAGCGATCTCAACGTTAAAATCCCCTTCCTGTATATTTTTTGATGTACGTATATTTAGGAAATGTTGCTCCCCCGTAGGGAATTTCATTGGTTCATGTTTATCGAGAAGGTTATAAACTGTGTTGAAAAACGGTAATTTCTGGAATTCTAAACCTGCCCCTGACATAACTACTGCATTATTTTTCCATTCTCCCAATTTATCAATTACATCATTATAAAAAATGGTTCTGACAATTAAGGCACTTGCATCCTGAATATCCCATCCGGTGATTCTACCTACAATATTTTCTACTTCAGGATATTTTGAATATTTATCATTTTCAACATCTTTCTTACCAACATATGGTTGCATAAAGTATGTCTCAGGATCAATATTTCCATAAATGAAATCACTAGGACATCCAGTTCCATACATTTTGTCCTGACTGGTAAAGGGATCATTATGGGGACTTCTATAGTAGTACTGCGGCACCATCGTAGTATCCCCCACAAGCGCCACATAAAAAGGATCTATTTTACAATCCTTTGTTAGGCTTTCGATGCCCTTTTCATTGGATATATCTATTCCTCTAATTTTTGCAAGCAATTCATTGAACGGTTTGTGAATATTGTTATATACATGTCTGTTAACCACTGGTATGAGAATTGGATTTTTCATAACTTGTGTATTTCCAGGTAATTTTTCCCCATCCAATAATACATCATCATCTGCGGCAAATGCAAATTCTGGTTTTGCAAATGCAATTCCCTTATGATACGCAGTCAAATACGGTGCAATAGAAGACAGGCCTTTCGTTAGAGGATAATACGGATCGCTCAATTCTTCCATTGTAACAAAAAGTTTGTATTTGGCCGAATCAACTGTGTGGAAACTAGCACTTAATTTTATGTCAAATTCTTCTCCCCCCATATCATACAATATAGTTTCATAATAAAATCTGTCATATTCAACGTTGCCATTTAAGTCTCGTTCTGCTGGACTTGCGCTAGTTCTAGCAAATCCTATGAGACTGCCTTGGATCGTAACAACATCACCAAATTTTTCAATATTTACCGGATCCTCTAGATTTCTTAATTCTATTTTTACCAAAGCGTATTTGTAATCTTCTGGAATTGTAAATTTAATGACTTCTGTTTTTTGTTGGATTGCAGTTAAAATCTGAGAAGGAAGTAAACTGCCCGACTCTAAAGTGCCCTCATAAAATTTATTAGTAACATCTATTACAGTTGGTGGCCATGCATCGCGGGGATTTGCAATTGTGATATACTGTGGATCATTTCCAAATTTTTGTCTTACAATAGAAATTGATGTATTAACAATTTCATCAATATTTGAAAATTCAAGAGATTTTCCATAACCTGAAAGATTTCCACAGATAAGAGAATATTTTACCTCAAGATCATCAAGTAAATGCTTTACTTCTTGGTCCATCTCGTCAGTTACGATTACTGGAATGGACAGATAGGAAGCAAGAGGGGTTGCAGCAACACCTAACTCATATCCTTCTTTATCATATTTTATTAACAAAGCAGCATCACTTTTATCCCAATATTTTTTTGTAAGATAAATAGAATGTTCTTTAGGGGATTTCAATCCGTCAATAAATTCTTCTGACTGTAATCCGATTTGAAACTCTGCCCTTGAAATTGCTTGGGAGGTTTCTGTTGCATTCTTAACATATAAAGGTTTAATATATTGCACATTGTCTTCGTCATAATTTACTACTAGTGGAGTAGCAATAAGAGGATAGAAGGGACATACATCCAAAACAGTTATAGAATTGGGTTTTCTAATAAATTTACCAGTAACGCCACAGATATCATCTACGTTTGCCACCTCTGTAGAAGTAAATACAGGACTCCAAAAGTATATGCTTATTGAAGCCAAAATCAACACGATTACTCCAATCAATACGACGAGTTTATCATTCCTCCTCATTGTATTTCTATCCCCCATTATAAGATATAAATTTATATTTTCATCTATATTTGCATCTTTCTATATAATATTTTCTATTATAAATATTGAATTCATTTTTTAACTAAAAACTTGTATATTTTTCCTACTAAATTTTCTACAAAAAGTTTGATTATTTTAATATTATTTTGATTCAATACTTTTAAGAATCCAACAGCTTATTACGTTGGGCTGAGAGTGAAAGAATTATGGCCGAAGAAGAAATTTCAAAACAACTCCAAGATCAAGTCAACAGACTGCAACAGATTAGAACCCAACTACAGATGATAATGCAACAACGCCAACAAGTTGAAATCAGGTTAAAGGAAGTCGATGATGCTCTAGAAGAATTAGATAAAGCTGATGCCAAAACCCCAATATACAAGAGCGTAGGTTCAATTCTCTTAAAAACTAAGGGTAAAAATGAGGTAATAAAGGAGCTAAATTCTAACAAGGAAACACTTAATCTAAGAAAAAGTACATTGGAAAAGCAAGAAGGCAGAACAAAAGAAAAAGTTAGTGAATTGGAAAGCAAGGTAAAAAATGCTTTAAATCTTTCACCTGCAAACACATAGGAAAAGATGATAAAAGAAAGACATTTCTCGACCCATCAAGATTTTAAAACTGGAATTTTCTTCAAAATTTCGATTTTATTAGGAATAATTTTGCTAATTTTTTATATAATCTTACTATTGATTCATAACTTAACAGAAAAAACAGATTCTGGTCTTATTTCAATAATTCAAAAACTTGCCAATTCATCAATTGCCGAAACGATTCTTGCCTTTGCTATAATATTTATCGGTTTAGGATTGATATCATATTTCTTTTACATTCAGTTTTCAAAACTATCAAAAATAACAGATGAAATAGAGAAAATTGAAGAAGATGATGAAATCGAATGGTAACTGTTATTTTCCGTATCTTCTTTTGCGTTGTTGCCATGTTCTAATTGCTTTAAGAAAGTCTCTTTTTTGAAATGCAGGCCAAAAAACATCTGAAAAATACAACTCAGAATAAGCCAATTGCCATAACAAAAAATTTGAGATACGTTCCTCACCTGATGTCCTTAAGATAAGGTCCGGGTCCGGTAGCCCATCCGTATACATATACTTAGAAACAACGGCTTCTTTAATATCATTTACATCTAGTGATCCTTTTTTAATATCTTTTGCTATATTTTTGATTGCCCTGGTTATTTCTTCCCTTCCACCATAAGCTATAGCAATATTGAGTGAATATTCATCGTACTCTTTTGTTTTATTTTGTAAGATATTTGCAGATTTTTTAAGTTCCTCGGGTAGAGATTCGATATGACCAATTATCCTAACCTTAACCTTGTTTTTGTGAATTCGGTGATCTTCTGCTGCTTTATCCATTTCCTCTTTACATAGTTTCATTAATGACTTTATTTCCTTTTTTTCTCGCTGAAAATTTTCAGTAGAAAATGCATATAACGTAAGATTTTTTATCTTTAATTCGAAACACCAATCGAGCAATTCCTCGATTTTATCCCTTCCAAATATGTGACCTGCATCTGGTTTTAATCCTAGACCTGTTGCAAATCTCCTATTACCATCCATAATTATTGCAACATGACCCGGAACTGGACTTTTTCTTATTTCTTCTATAAGTTTGAAATCCCTTAACTTATTGACTTTTCTAGTCACATATGTGTAAATATCAGAACTTAAAATCATTGTAGCAAGTTTTCTTGCTACATCGCTATGTATTGCATATTCTTCTAATTTCGACAATTGATGTCCTGCAATTGTTCTCAAAGAAGGTTTCTTTGAAGAAATATCTCTTACCCCAGTTGTTCAATTAATATATTAATGTTTATAAAGTTTAAGTATCAAGCGATTTTAACGTCTATAACAGCCGATTTGAGTGGATTTTGCATTTCTTAATTAAATTTTATTTAAGAGACATTTATAATCAATTTTCAAAAAAACTACAATTTAACTGAATAAACTAAAAAACATAGTGACTCTGCAAGCCAATTCATCCTAAGGTAGGGATTTAAATAACAAGAATGTATTCCAGCCTCTCAATCAAAAGGTGATAACCTGGGCAATATTAGACCAACATACATAAAAACCATTGCGAAGGATCTTATTGAACAATTTCCTGACCAGTTTATGCCAGACAATTTTCAGCATAATAAGGATAAAGTAGCTGAACTGACTAATGGTGCAAGTAAATTATTGAGAAATCGCATTGCTGGTTATATAACTCGTTATCTTGTAGCATCTAAAAAAGGAAAAAAACATCAACCCATTTCTGAGTAATAACCAATAATTATTTTATAGGGGGCAAATTCAATATTAGGTGACTGTAAAGAAGTGATAGAAAAAGCGATAGCCAGCCTTCAAAAGGGAAAATTCGTTTTAATATATGACGATGATAAAAGAGAGGGTGAAACAGACATAGTAATGGCCAGCGAATTTGTAAAACCATCTTCAATTAAAACAATGAGGAAGGATGGCGGAGGACTTATATTTATAATGATTCCCCATTCCATTGCTAATAAATTGCAACTTCCTTTCCTTTCTGATTTATTTTCAGAGATTGAAAATCAATATCCTGTCTTTAAGCACCTTGTACCTAATGACATACCCTATGATACGAAATCCTCATTTTCTGTATATATAAATCATCGCGATACCTACACTGGTATAACTGATATTGACAGAAGCTTGACAATGAAGAAATTTGCTGAACTTGCAAAAAAAATTAATAACATTGACACTAACGAATCATTAGAAATTTTTGGAAAAGAGTTTCGTTCACCTGGTCACATACCCATATGTGTTTCCGCAGAACATCTTCTTGACGAGAGACAGGGCCATACCGAACTAGTTGTATCATTACTTATCATGGCCAATCTTATCCCTGCTGGAAGCGGCTGTGAAATGATGGGAGAAAACGGCAAAGCCTTGTCAAAGCGAAATGCGATAGAATACGCAAAGGATAAAGGCCTAGTTTTTATTGAAGGAAAGGATATCAAGAAGGCGTGGAGCAAATGGTCACGATAATGGCAACAGGAACATTTGATTTAATCCATATGGGTCATATCTATTATCTTAGAGAAGCAAAAAAACTCGGTGACAAATTGGTTACTGTTGTCGCCAGAGATTCAACAGTTAGAAAAATGAAACATGAGCCTGTTACATCTGAAGATATGCGTCTAGGAATAATAAAGGAATTGAAAATGGTCGATAAAGCTGTCTTAGGTCATGAAGACGATATTTATGCTACAGTTGAAGAGATAAAACCAGATATTATCGCATTGGGATATGATCAAATACATGATGAAAAAATTATTCAGCAGGAATTGAAAAAAAGGCATATCAACGCAAAGGTAGTAAGATTACAGAAATATCATGGAATGGCAGATTTAAACGGGACGCGAAAAATAATCAGCAAAATAATATCTGCCTATGAATTTCAAAAAAGTATGGATAAAATTGAAGGAAAATGAAAAAAATTGGTATTGTTGACACCACATTTGCCCGTTATGATATGGGACATGCGGCTATTGATGAACTCAAATCTAATGCTACAGGTTTTAGAATCTTAAGATATACAGTACCTGGGATAAAGGATATTCCGGTGGCATGCAAGATATTGTTTGAAGAAAAAAATTGTGATTTAATATTGGCATTTGGAATGCCTGGACCAAAACCGATTGACAAACAGTGTGCCCATGAAGCAAGTACAGGAATAATTCAAACGCAACTTCTCTGTAATAAACATATTTTAGAAGTTTTCGTGCACGAAGATGAAAGTGATGATGAAAAAAAGCTTGCTCGGCTTGCTGATAGACGTGCAAGAGAACATGCAATAAATGCAATACACCTATTGTTTAATCAGGATGAATTGATAACAAAAGCTGGAAAAGGTCTCAGAGAAGGATTCGAAGACGCTGGACCTTTAAGGATGTAGAGAGGTAATGATATCTATGGTAAAAGATGAGAAAATCCAAATAGGTGCTGTTGTGGCAGAATTCAACTACGACATCACGATGATGATGCTTGAAAGAGCTAAAGAACATGCACAATTTCTTGGAGCGGAAATTACAAATATTGTAAAGGTGCCGGGCGTTTTTGATATGGGGCTGGCCATCAAAAAACTCCTTGAAAAAAAAGATATTGATGGAGTTGTGACCCTAGGTGCTGTAATAGAAGGCGAAACAGAACATGACGACATTGTTATCCAGCATGCAGCACGAAAAATTGCCGATCTGTCTATAGAATATGGTAAACCAGTTGGTTTGGGAATTTCTGGACCTGGCATGAGCAGGTTACAAGCCCAAGAAAGAATCGATAGAGCGAAAGCAGCAGTAGAGGCAGTTGTAAAGCTACACCGAAGACTGAGATTATAAAAATTTCTTCATCATATCTTCTTTTCATTTATTAATTTAAAAATTGATGGTAGATGAATTATGTATGACCCGTCTTTCTGAATAATAATGGGCTCTTTTTCAAGCAGTCCTTTCAAATTGATATTATATTGTCCAGGTTTTTCAATATCGATTGTTTCAGGAACATCTGGTCCTTCTGACTCCGTCTTAATTTTGTCAATTATTTTTCTTCTATATTCCTCATCGATTATATTGCCAATATCTTTATTTGAGTCAAAAATTTCTTCTTTTTCCTCGTTTTTTTCCGGCAAATGCTGTTTAAAAGCCTTTCGAACGTCCTTTGGTTTCAATTTTAGCCAGTTACCTGACTGATCAATTACATCCTTCTGATCTAATTGCATCAAATCCAATATCGTTGAATTTATGTCCTTTCCAACTTTTTCAACTATTGCGTTTCGTTCTTCATCGCCAATGGGCTCTTTTGTGAAGAAAAACCGATTTCCCCCACACCGTGGACAACCTTTTAGAAGCTGAGATGAACCTTCTTCAAATACATGGCCGCATTTCAAACATTGATGGGGCATTACCTAGCTCCTCTACCTGGAATTATCCTAGTT
Organism: Thermoplasmatota archaeon; assembly: GCA_016936135.1. GTDB lineage: Archaea > Thermoplasmatota > E2 > DHVEG-1 > DHVEG-1 > JAFGPP01. The sequence continues at coordinate 20,701 of JAFGPP010000127.1, read as the reverse complement.
TGTATCATATTGCTATCCTTGCGAACAGTTTTTAATAGATCAGCCGGGCCGATAACAGTCATTCTTGGTTTCTTTATTTTTCCCAAAATTTTTTGTAAAAAAGACGCTTTCTCCTCACCATAGCCTTCCATTTCAATGCCTATAAAAGTGTCTTGTTCGATTTTCTCCATTGTCTGTTGAATCAGACTGGCCTGTTCAACAGAAGTAAGTCCATTTTCCAAAACCAATACTTTTCCGTTTCTAATTTCATTAAGAATAAACTCTAATTTTTCATCTGTAGAAAATTCCTCCAATTTTTGTCTTGATACAAGATTGACCGAGATTCCTTTATCCTTATTCACCATGATTATCTACCCCGTCTTCGTTTCCGTTTACTAAATTGTTTTACCATGTGAGAATACAAATTTTCAGCATTATAACCTGTCAAGGCACTAACAGGAATGACCGGATGTTGTGGAAATGCCGATTTCAAGGTTGCCGGACTGGAGTCTTCCATATCAATTTTGTTTGCAGCAATAAGCACGGGAAGATTTCTTGCTTCAAGATTCCCAATAATTGTAACATTAACTTGTGTGAATGGATCCTGAGTGGAGTCCATAACAAGAAGGACACCATCAACATTTTCAAGCCACCGAATAGATTCAATAACTCCTTCTGTAGCCTCCTTTGCACGTTTTTTAGCTTCTTCGCGACTGAGACCAAAGGTATTCATAAATTCTTTATAATCAATTTTTGTAGCTATTCCGGGAGTATCAATTATATCCATCATCAGTGACGAAGAACCGTTTTCGACTCTGACATTTTTTTTGCATTTTGCTACTCTTGTCTCATGAGGGATTTCTGATACGCTCCCCATGATATCTCCCGTCCAATCTCTTAAAATCCTATTTGCCAGAGTTGTTTTACCTACATTGGGTGGTCCATAGATTCCGATCTTGGCATGTTTTTTACCAAAAATACGTTGAATAATCGAGGAGAAACTTCCTATACCAAATAATCCCATCCAATTCATCCTCCTAGAAACTAGGAATCCCTAACATGTTGTGTATAATTTAATTAGTTTATTAGTTTAATGGTACAGTTGTTAAGTAAACAAAAGGCCATCAGATTCTTCAAAACGCTTCAGAGTAGATAAGTATCGCAACGGTTAATTAAATTTTATGACAATACTTAAATATCAACAATTTCATTAATACTTGTCTCAAAGAAGTGGGAGGCATACTTGTCATGAGTGAGGAAAATATGGTTGTGAGAAATACAGAGCAATTAGATTCTCTTGAGGAGAGATTGCGTCAAGCTACAATTGAGATTGATAATATCAAAACCAGTTTTTCAAAAAGTACTGAGGATTTATCAAGAATCCAAACTATGCTTGATGTAGGTAATCTAGGTAACATAAATCAGTTAATCAACAAATACGAGTCCCAAATCAGTGAAGCCGAGAGAAAAATGGATGAGGCTTTTCAAGGTGCAAGAAAATACAGTGAAGAGCTTGAAAAGGAAAAGGAAAGGCTTATAAAGCTCTGGGACGCATATAAAAATCAGGAGGAAGAACTATCCAATACAGAATCTAAACTTGCTGATTTTGAAAACAAGGTCAAAATCGCTGAGGAGTCCAAAAGACAGCTTGAACAAGATCTAAGTACAAGAATAAACACACTTACTGCAAAACTTGAAGAAAATGAAAGCAAGGTCAAGGAATTTGATCAATACAAAAAGCGCTTTGAAGAATTAAACAATATGTCGGAACACTACGAAGAGGAAAATAGAACTTTAAAAGATCAGCTAAATCAAAAAACACAGACAATCAGCTCTCTCCAACAAACTCTAGAAAAGGCAAAGGAATTTGAAAAATATGCAGAATACAAGACAAAATTCGAGGATGTTTCTGCCCAATACGAAAAGGAGAAAGAGAGACTAACTAAACTTTATCACCTTTACGAGGAAACAGAAAGTGAATGCAAACAATTAAGAGAGGAAAACCAATCCTGGCAAAACTGGTTTAATTCAAATAAACAGATATTTGATAAACTCTTTTCTTCAGTTCCGCCCATTAAAGGTACCACACACAAAAGTACAACCCCTAAGCAATTTACAGCCCCGCCTACTGTCCAAGAAGAGGATACAACGCCATGCTTAGAAGAAGACGAAGAAACGGATCAAACTGATTCTAAACCTAAAAAAAGACGGTTAAGATTCAAAAAATAAACCGCTCTTTTTTATTCTATTTTTACGGTGCTTGTTCCATCTTCATTTTCGCTTACGTAGATAATGTTTTCCATGTAGTTCTTAACATCATCGATGTGTGTGATAAGAAATATTTGCCTAAATTTGGATGATAAAGTATTCAGTGCTCGCATTATATTTTGACGCCTGATTGAATCTTGGGAACCAAATATTTCATCAAGAATAATAAAATTAAAAAGCCCTCCTGCACGTTCTGTAATAATTTCTGAAATAGCAAGTCTAAGGCATAAATTTGATAAATCCTCTTCTCCACCAGAAAATCTCCTGATTGGAAACTGTTCTCCTCTATCGTAAACCTTAATATCATAATTTTCGTCTAGTTCGATTTGACTATATTTACCCTCTGTAAAAAGATCGAAAAATTCCGAAGCATATGAAGATAAAGTTGGTCCGATCCTAGAAATTAAATCTGTTCGAAATGAATTCATTAAATCCTTAAGCATGCTGAGCTGCTGGACGATTTTTTTCTCCTCTTTCATTATTTTTTCAAAATCTTCTAGTTCCTTGATAGTTTTCTTAAGCGTTTGAATTTTGTGATTATGGACTTGTTTAGTGCTTTTAACCCGTTCCAAATGGATTTTTGCATAACTTAAATTATCTTTCTTTTCATTTACAACCTTTTGACAAGACTTATATTTAGCATAGGTTTCATCTAGTTTAGATTTCAGGCTTGAATGTTGATTCTCATCAAAAGTGATTTTATCTAATTTTATAATTAAGTTTTCCTTTTCTTTTTTCTCCCTTTTCTCCTTGTCAATTTCAGATGTTATGTTGTCTATGTTTACCAGTAATCTTTCTTTTTCCTTTAATTGCTCATTAAAATATTTTCTTTTCTTTTCTATTGCTTTTTTTTCACGATCAATTTTTTCTTGATTTTCTTTATCTTTTTGAATTTCTATCAAGTGATTATTTATTCGTTTTTCTTTTTCAGTTTTTTCAATACCGAATTTTTCCAAAAGTTTACTATATTGATTACCAAGGACTCTTTCACATGTCGGACAAGAAGCCTCTGGACCCATTTTAGTAATTTTAATATTTTTTTCCCTTAGAATTTTAATTTCATCTTTTATTGTATCAACCATTGTATTTTTTTGTTGAATATTTTTTACAAAATCCAAGATGCTGTCGTTTATTTTTTTTAACCGGTTCTCAATTTGATCAATATCTGAGTCAATTGTTGAAAAATTCTTCAATTTATTCCTTGTCTCACTTAGTATTTTTTCTCTGGTCTGAATTGAATTTTGTAATTTTGTGATTTCTTTTTGAAGTGCTTTTTTAGATTCAAATTTTTGTCTAATTTCTTCAAGTTTGTCTTTTTCTTTTTGCAATTCTTCAAATAGATTTTTGATTTCCTGATGTCTATTCTCAGCTTCTTTTACACTACTGACTAACAATCTAATTTTAGAATTAATTTCATTTATCGTATCATCAAAAATTCTATTTTTGCTTTCAAGATCTTTGAGTTCGTCTTTATGTATTTGAATCTTATTTTTTCCTGATTCATCCCAAAGGTTCTGACCCAATTTTTCTACTATTGCAGATTTTTCTTTCCGATCATCCTTAATTGTCTTGATTATTTCATCTAAAATATCGATTCCTAACATTTTTAATATGAGTGGTCTTCTTTCGCTGGGATTCATTGTTGATAAAGCATTCAATTCTTTTTGTTTTGCAAAAATTGAGGTAAAAAATGATTTATAATCCATGCCCAATTTTTTTTGAATATATTTATTGGCAGATTCTACACTAGATGCTGCACATTGACCATTGACAAGAACCGTCGCAGCAGAAGATAGATTTTTTCCAGACATTTCTCGAGTTATTCTGTAATAATCATCTGAAAAAACAAATTCCAACTCAACCCTACAGGGATCCGACGGATCAGCGCCGTTTAATCTAATTTGATCAGCTGAGGTTCTCGCTGCGTTAGGCCCATATATTGCCCAAGAAATTGCCTCAAAAATAGTTGATTTTCCTACTCCATTTAATCCTACGATACCAGTAACGCCATCTGGAAAATCTATACGTGTTTTTTTGAATTTTCGATAATTTGTAAGCTGCAGATTTTTCAGTATCATTTTTCCTCTTTTTTTGATTCAACTTTTTTAATGTAATCAAGGCCCAAGGCCAGTAATTTGTCTTTGTCTTGAATTTCATTTTCATTTATAAAACGAGTAAATTCTTCAGATAATGCATCAATTTTTGATCCGGAATTTCTATTCTTATACATTTCCGTGGAAATTCGAGGTCTAATCTCAAAATGAATTGAATCTGAACACTTCTTTCTGATACTACTAAAGTCTAGACCTCTGAATATATGAGATGGGACCCCGTCAAGTACAATTCTAAATACTTTATTTGCTGGATCGATATCTTCTATTGATCTGTAGATTTTACTCATTACCTCGTTTAAAGTTAAATTCGAGCATTCTATAGAAGGATAATCTACCACATTCCTAGTTTTCAATTGAATAAATTCATGATCAATCTTTTCTTTATTTAATTCAACTTTAATAAAACCTTTTTTTTCGCCTGCCTCATTAAAACTAAAACACTCAGTTGAACCTGAATAATATGCTTTCTTTGTAACTTTTGAAAATTTGTGAAAATGACCTAATGCAACGTAATCGAAATAAGAATCAAGATATTTTTTAGGAATTACTAATTCATTAAACTCATTCATACAAAATGATTCAATTCCCATGACACTGCCATGAACCATTAAAATATTGTAATTCGAGGAATTGTCTTTTCTTATTTGTCTTAAATTATTTTCAAAATCTTCTTTTGTTGAGGACTGTGGAACAGGATGAATGGTTACTTTTTCTTTTCCGATATCTAATTGTATTGATTCATGGCTGGAACTATAAACCGGATAGACATTGTCAAGATGATCAAAAATACTGAAAATATGTCCTGTTTCTCTTAGTTTTGGATGTTCGTGATTTCCTGCAATAACCACAAAAGGAATTTTTTTTTCCGAAATACGTAAAATTTGATCTATTGCAAATGTTATTGCTCTGTTGTTTGGTCTTACCGAATCAAAAAGATCGCCTGCATGCAATATTAAGTCAGGTTTATTTTCTAAGCAATAATCTACAAACCTTGAAAAAGAGTCATATACATCTATCTCACGTTGATTTATTCCATCTGCACTAACTCGCCTGTAAGCAGAATAACCCAAATGAGTATCTGCGACATGAAAAATTTTCATATTATCGTTTTTTTCGATTCAATTTCATAGACACAACATCACAAGCTAAGGTAACAGCATCCAGGATAGGAGCAACCGGCGGAGCGTAGGCAGTTTCGAGTTTTTTAAATAAGTCTATTTGAAGTTTTCCTAATACTGCACAAGCCAAAGTGTTAATCCTTTGGGCTGCCTTGTCACCCACTGCTTGGGCTGAGATTATTTCACCAGACTCTGCATTTACAAAAACCTTTATTGTGATTGGTTTTCCTCCGGGAAAATATTCTGGAAGAGATGATCCGTTAAACTTTCCAGTAACGATGTTTTCATTATCAAAACAACTAAGTGTCGGGCCAACTGCTGCAATTTCAAATCCAAAAATACTAGTAGTGCGGGTTTGTAATACTCCACTAGGCAGTGAGTAACTGCCTCCTGCAGCGTTAATGCCTGCTGCAATGGCTTGTCTTACAACAACACTTCCCAATCCAATCGGGACAGGTTTTTTTGTTAAGAAATCCGTGTATTCTGTACAATCCCCCACGGCATACAAATTTTTTATAGAGGTCTCAGATCGTTCGTTTACGATTATGTGCCCATGTTTTCCAAGCATGCATCCAGTCTTTTTTGCAAGTGATGTTTTTGGTTTTGTTCCCGTGGCTATTATCAGCAAGTCGGTTGGGATTTGCTTAATTGCTCCGCTTTCTCTATCTTGAATATTAACCGATTTTATCGCTCCATTTTCATGCTTGATTTCATTAGCAAAATGATTCAAATAAATGTCTACGTTTTCTGATATTTGATCCTTAATCTGTGCAGACATATCAGGATCCAAAGTATTTGACAGAATATCCGGCAGTGATTCGACAACTGTAACTTTAATTTTTTTTTCATAAAGACAGTCTGCCATTTCAAGACCGATTAATCCTGCCCCAATAACAGTCGCTTTTTTTTCGGGTTTCAATAGAGATTTAATTTTTTTTGCATCATCAATTGTTCTTACTATTTCAACACCTTTTACCAATTCACCGCCCTGTGAAAGATTTTTTATAGGCGGTATTGACGGTTCAGCCCCAGTTGCCAATATAATGGAGGTAAAGGGATGTTCAAGAGATTTTCCGTTATTGTTTACTTTTATAATTTTATCATCAGCATCAATTTCCTCTACATTTGTTCTTAAAAATAAATCAATTTTTGCTTTATTGAACCATTCTTCAGAAAATTCTATTAAATCTTCAAATCTAGGAATTTTTCCGGAAATTGCATATGGTAGTCCACATTTTGAATACTGTGGATAAACACCTTTCTCAAAAACCGTGACACTTGCTTTACGATCAGTTTTTCTAGCGAATTGAGCAGCTGTTCCCCCACCTGCCCCACACCCCACTATTGCAATTTTTCTTTCCTGATTCAAATAAATCCCCATTTGGGCTAACAAAATAAATTTTTTATTTCTTTTGATATCTATTCTTCTTTTGTTTTAATTAAATTGAAATTTCAAATTTTGCAGTTTTGCTATCGAAATCATTATTGATTCAATATCTTGTATAAAAACTTCTGTTTCGGGCAATTTTTTAAGAAAAGTAATAGAATTGTTCATGGCATTTAAAGATAGGGAATAATTACTTTCCCACATTTCTCCAATAATATTTGAGACTGATTCTATAATACTCCTGTTTGAAATTTTACTAAGATTAATCCACATCTGCTCAGTAAGAAGTGCTTGCTTTTGCATTTCTACATCAACAGTTGTAAAAAAAGTTGATATTTTACTTTTATTCTCAAGAAAATCAATACAAGTATTTTCAAATACTTCCATCTCTCTAATGAAAACCTCTTCAGTTTTTTCAAAATAACCAGCAAGTGTAGAATGCCCGTAAAAATCTAGCAGTTCTAATGAAATTGCAGCTGCCTCTCCACCCTCGTAAGGATCATAAATATCCGAAATGCATATGTGAAAGGGTACATAAATTGAAGTACAAGCATGATTAGGTGAAAACCAACCCATACTCAATAAATTGTAATGATTGCGTGGAATCTTAAAAATCGTTACAGCCTCATACCTGCCTGAATCTTGACACATAGGTCTTAAACCGTTGAGATCATCCTTATGAAGTCTAGACCAAGCAATCATATCCGTAATTGTAATAGAGCCAATCCTAGGACTTATGTGCTTTGATATTTCATCCTCCCATGCCTTGAAAACATTACAAATTCTAATTTTTGCATTATTTCCATCAATATCTAATACTTCAACGCAAAAATCACCTACTGTCTGAATAGCACCAATTTCAATTTCCACGTTGTTAATTTTTTTAATATTTGGAAAACCTGTAAATTTGAAAAAAGGAATGTGACCAACAACTATAGATTGGTTTTTAACCTCTTTTACATGAATCATGAAAATCGAATTAATTGTGACAAAATCTCCCTTCCTAATATTGGTAATTTTTTCTGTATAAAAATTTGGAGATATCGGAATTTTTTGTAGTATTTGACTAGCCCATAATTGTTTTGGATAATTTGACATCACTGCGACTCCGTCTTTAATTTCAGTTATGTGGTATCTGTAAGCATCTGCTTCAATTACAAATCCATTATCAGGCCCAACGAGAAATAGATTTTCTGATACACCTGTTGCATGTAGTTTATCCACCACATCATGGGTTAGCAAATCTACTGCCTGATCTGAATTGTTGGCTTTTTCACAAGCATATCTGATCCAATCAAAATCATCCCAAGCATATCTTGTTGGATTAACCCATTTAGAATTTGTATCGGCATCCCCAAATGCCAATCCGGCATCAGTAAGAGTCATACCTGCCTTGACTATTTTAGGGATTGTGTCGTTTTTTGTCGCCACACCAATATATTTATGCAAATTTACAAAACTCAAAGAATTGCCATTCCAGGGATGACGGTATGTGTATTCGTAACCTTTTGGAATAATGCAAAGTAGCTGAGGTCCTGGTCTACTTGGGTCCCTTACCTTTAAAAGAAGATTGTAATCTCCATCTGTAGCATTTCCACAGGCAATAATGTCTTTGCATGCTTCAACTTTTAAACTTACAAAAAAGTGCAATAACAATATTGAAATAAATGCGACTGCAATAATTTTTGATAGATTCACAATATCAGATTATAATATGAAATCAAATATATAAAAGAGTATTTATTGAAGGGATAACACCAATTACTTTTTAGCTTTTGATTTCTTTTTCTTTGTTTTAGAAACCTTGGCAGGTTTTTCTGTCTCATCTGCATTGATTTCTATCTTTTCTTCTTCTGGTTTAGGTTCTTCAGATTCTTCAAAATCTTTCCTAACTTCTGGTTCTATCTCTTCCTCAACTGCTTGTTCCTCTGGTTTTTCTACTATTTCCTCTTTTTCCTCGGATTTTTTAACCTTTTTTTCAGATTTGGTTTTTTTCTCATCTTCAGGTGATTCTTCTTTTTTATGCTCAATTATTTTTGTTGTTTCTTTTTCTTCGATTTCAATTGACGGAGATCCAAGTACTTGTGTTTTAAAAATCTCAACTCTTTTAACGGGGTAGAGTTTCTTGCAATTTTTATAAATGTCACTTCCCACCTTGCCATCGATTACTTCCTTTATGAATTCAGACATGGTGCTGTTTTTTGCGTTATCACTTATAGTTTTTTTCATTGTCTCTCTAACTATTCTTTTCTGTGAATTCTGAATTCTTTTATCCGTTGTTGCAAAAGGCTTGACTCTGATCGTTGCACTGTCTCTGGTGGTAACATCATAAACACCTTCAATTTTAGATCTTTTTCTCCTAATCATTCTTCTAAGATAATCCGATGTTAAAGAGTGCCCAATAAACTGAGTGTAGGCATTGTTGTTCTCAACTTTGTATACTTTAAAAAAAAGTTTAATATGAGATTTTCTAAAATCATTAGTTAAATCCTGAAGAGATACTTCTGTTACTCTATCAATTACGTTATTTAAATCTGACGATAAAGTGTCTGCAATGGGGACATTGTCAAAACTTTGAGGAGCTAAAATGTTATACCAAGTTTTTGCTTTCCATTTATCCTTTACTTTTCGTACGGCTGTCCTTGAACGTGCTTTTGCCATAGTATCCCTTTAATTTCTCCTTAATTATAGATACAATTTTTTGGGTAACACACTCCCCATACTTAAAATTATGCCGAATCGAAGTAGTTCCGAAAGTGTAATCCTGTTTTATTGGTCTCCAATAAAATTAACAATTACAAGGCTTTTGACGTGCCTACTTTTGTCAATATAATAATAATGAAATGCAAAAAATATACCCGCAAAAACGTTTATTTAATAATTAAAATGTTTCTTTTCTAAAGCAAAAATTTATTTCAATTCAAGATAAATTTTCTTCTAAACTTCTAAAATTGTTAGAATAAAGACAATGTAGAATATTGTTTAATGACATATCACTATTTTCATAGATCTTATTATTAGTGCAATCCAATTTACTTTATCTACGATTATTGCAAATCTGTGGGTGGTTGCTTTAATAGATCTAATTATTAGATTGTGCAGTACATTTGATTGCAATATTTTCAACCATTATTACATTCTTTGTACTCAGATTTGCAGAAATTGAAAAAGGGAAATTCAAAAGTGAAATCAAAAATAATTTGGAGGTAGAGGAGAAAGGAGGAAACATATGATTTTTTAAGGGAGGATAATTTTAAAACTAATTTTTATCTAAATGCCTCTATCTCCATATAATAAAAAGTGTGTCAGTATTTAATAATTGTCGTTTTTTATATCGTTAAATGTCTAATTTTACGTATGTGTTTATGAAAATTTACAAATGCAATTTTATTCAGAATTCTCTACATATTTCGAATGAGCTATAGCTGAAAATCCAGAAACAAATAAAAAACCTCCGAGATCGGATTCTTCACTATCACCAAATGGAATATGGATCGTAAGACCAGTAAAACCAACAAGGGTTGTTTGTATGGAATTGCTATCCGTTGTCAATTTTCCGTATCCGCCCAATCCAATTGATGAAATACTTCCTTGTTTCAATGTTACAGAACCAACTGGAAGCATAATCCTAAAGGGAATTACATGAGTAGCAACCATAACCATAATATAAAAAGGGACCAGAACCGAAATTACACCAAATCCAAATTTTGAAAGTAGTAGAATAAATAAAATGCCAAGAATTAGACCAATTGTAAAAATCATTGTTCCTTGTCCGGTTGCATGTATATAACACAAGGCGTTGTATTCGCCTTCTTCGTCATCTTCCAAGATTTTTTGAATTTTTTTGATACTTGCAGGCAAATTTTTATAATCTAAAGTTTTTGTACTTTCTTTATCGGATGCTAAAGGTATTTTATAGTTACGTTCAATAATTCCTTTTTCTCTTAGGATTTCTTCATATTCTGGTATCTTTTGATAATTTCTCTCTTCAATTGCCTTATTTAATTCTTCCAGAATATTTTTTAGCTCTACTGCACTTTCATAATCAAGATCAATTGAATTATCATCAACATCTGCATCACTGAATTTCTTGATTTGAACCTTGATGGTTTTTTCAAAATCATGATTTTTTGATATAACAATCGGTGCAAAACTGATCAAAATAAGTAATATTGTCGACGAAATGCTAAACATAACTATTTTTTTATTCATAATATAGTTCCCCTTTAATAAAAAGAATTTGTAGTATTTAAATATAGAAGCTAAAAATCACGCTAAAATCTATAAATCAAAATATTTTTAGAAAGCCTCGATGATTTTAACATTCCTTTCTTTTGAATAATTCAGAATGGGTGCTTTCAATTCCATAAATCGGTTTTTTAATCCTATTTTATCTGTTGGGAAAAATTTCAATAGGTCTTGTCTTGAGGTAAGTGAATTTTTTATAATTTGTTCAATTCCAGGTTTCATATGTAAGCTGTCAATCATAATTTCCGATGCCCCACTTTCAACAAATTTATCAATTAGATCAATTGCTTGTTTTAATGAAACCGTTGGATAAATCGGTCCAAAAAAAACGCTTGTTTTCACACCTGTTTCAGAAAATTTTTTTAAAACCTCAAGTCTATCTGATATGCTTGATGATCTTGGTTCTAGCAATAGTCTTTGTTCGTCATCACTTGTACCAATACTTACCATAACTTCTGCATCAGAAAATTTTGTAATCAAATCTACATCTCTATTAACTAGCAAAGATTTTGTTTGTATACAAATTGGAAAATCATATTTTAAAAGCTGCTCTAAACAGTATCTAGTTATTTTGTATTTTTTTTCCAAAGGCTGGTACGAATCAGTTACAGTAGAGATACCTACAACGCCTGGTTTTTTGTTTTTAAGTTCCTTTGCTAGAATCAGTGGCATATTAATTCTTACATCAACAAAGGTACCCCAATTATTTCTTGAAATTTTCAAAACATTAGGTACGTAACAATACTTGCAACCGTGTTCACAACCAACATAGGGGTTCAACGAATAATCCAGTCCTGGTAACCTTGAGAAAGATAATGCAGTTTTACAGGTTATTTCACAAATATTCATAACACCACTTTAAAAATCCTCAAGTCTTTTCTGATGTAATCTGTTTTTAAGTATAGCACTATTGCGAATCCATCTGTCAATAGGAATGTCCATTTTTTTTTGAATAAAATCAAACGCTTCTGTTAAGGTTTGGTATTTTTGACAAGTTACTTTTAGAGCCTTTCTGACACTTTCCCTAACATTCCAGACCCCAACTGGCATGATGTAACCGGGATGTGCCTCTCTGAAAATTACAATTCCAGCTTGGTGATTTTCGGAATTTAGTAGTTCGTTTACTGCAAGTCTAGCGGCATAATAACATCCACCAATTTCTGCATAATCTGTTCTTCCCTTATAAAACTCGAAACTATTGAAAATAGATATAGATGAGCCGTACGGATTCCAGGTAGTATTTGGGTACCATGCTTCAATAAGTTCATATTGCCATTCTGTCGGCATCATAAGTATTATCCATCGGTTGTCAAATTGATTAAGAAAATAGGTTCTATATTCATTAATCAATGGCTTTGTTTTTGTTTTTTCCATTAGGTTTTTGCCTAAAATATCATCAACTGCTGTAATACTCCATCTTGTAGGAACAAACCGCCTATATTTATTGACTCCAAATCCCCCCACACTAAATGCCCTTTGAATTTTAGATACATTAACACCATTTTTAAACAAATCAAGTACTGCAGGTTTGGCCTTTAAATCAGTGTCATAAAATGCTTTTTCGATTCTCTGATCATACTTCGGATTTGATATATCAAATGTTTTTAAGGGTGCTGACGGGCCGTGTGGCTGAACTTCATCATAAAAAATTATCCTGCCTTTTGGTTTTTTTTGAAATATTGCCTCTGTATAAACACTATTTTTTGAAAGACCAAGTTCTCTAGTAAATTCTACAATTTTATTGGAATTATTAACATCATTTGCTTTTACAGTATATTTTCCTCTTATCAGCATTGAGCGAAAATCTACAATTTCATCGATACTTCTGCTCATCCATTGCTCAGGCGAATCCAGAATAGAGGTATCCCCCATAATTGGTGGAATCATTGGTCCGATTGAGATTTTTGGATATCCGTATCTTCCAATAAATACACTAGGTGGTGAAGCTCCACCAATGGTTAATTTATCAACTAGTGGTTTGATCTTATCACGCGAGTGGAATTTTAGTAAAACCGGACATCGGGCTTTCCCGCACAATAGTTTTGTTCCTCGACAAAGTGCACAGAAGCTTGTTGGTTTTTCTTCTGGTTGGTTGAAAATTTTTTTATCTTTTAAAACTTGTTTTATAGTTTGGTTTCTCAATAGTTGTATTATGGAAATTTATAATAAATATGTATCTGTGGGTTAAATAAAAGTATTAAAATTTTTAAAGAAAAAATAGACCAATAAAATTTTGAAATAATTTTTAATAAGACTATGTATTTCCATGTTTAGTATGTCAGCTAAAAAAGTCAGTAGTGATAGAAGGAGATCTAGACCAATAGAACCTAAAAAAATGAATTCGCGCTCAAAGTATATAGCAGTTGCTGCTTTGGTAATTGTAGTAATAATAGCATCTGTATTGATACTACTTTACGCAAATAGTGGTGATAATCAACCAGAGGTGAAAAACCCCGTTGCCGTTTTTGATACTTCCCTTGGCGAATTCAAAGTTGAGTTATTTAAAGATAAAGTTCCTAAAACCTGTGAAAATTTTGAAAAGCTTGTCAATGACGGCTTCTATGATGGTATGATCTTTCATCGTGTTATGGATGATTTCATGATTCAAGCAGGGAATACATATCCTGATGGCAGTACTAAAGAAAGCCCTTATGGAAATATTGATTTTGAATCTGATTCAAGCCTACTTCATGTTGATGGAGCGATATCAATGGCAAGCACAGGTTGGGGTGTCGGAGGCAGTGCACAGTTTTTCATATGTGATGGTGCACAAAGTGGTCTTGATGGAGGATATGCAGTTTTTGGTGTTACAATATCAGGAATAGATGTTGTTCGAGATATAGCTGATGAACCACATGATAGTAGTTATGGGTCGGTTGGTGGTGGAAGACCTACAAGTGAGGACATCATCATTAATAGTATTACTATTGAATAATTAAGGATGTGAAAAAAAATATGGACAATAAAATAGCTGAGTTTAAAACAAATATGGGAAATTTCGAAATAGAACTCTTTGAAAATAGAGTGCCAAAGACAGTTAATAATTTCTTAAAGCTTGTTGGAGATGGGTTTTACAATGGAATTATTTTTCATAGAGTTATAAAGGGATTCATGATACAAGGTGGTTGTCCCGAGGGTACCGGAAGAGGTGGACCGGGTTATACGATACCTGACGAATTTCATCCTGATTTAAAACACAATTCTCCCGGAATGCTTTCAATGGCTAACGCCGGACCCAATACAGGGGGGTCTCAATTTTTTATAACTGTTGCTCCAACTCCTTGGCTTGATAATCATCATTCTGTATTTGGAAAAGTAGTAGATGGAATGGAGATTGTAACAAATATCTCCAAGATTCAAACAGACCGTAATGATAGACCGCTTAAAGAGGTAATAATTAATAGCATTAACATTAAATCATAATAATTGTGATGTTTATGGCAATTCTTTCAGATTCTGACATAGAAGAAGCAATAAGTTTAAATTATTTGGGAATCGAGCCGTTTAATTCTTCAAATCTTACTCCAAACGGATATGACTTATCAATTGATGAAATATATATAAAAAAAAGAGATGAGCACGTAAAGGAAGGTATTGCAATTATTCCTCCTCTTTCATGGTTTGCAATTAGTACAAAAGAATATGTAAAAATAGGATCACAAATTACATCACAATTGTGGATTCGTTCTAGTTACGCAAGAAAGGGAATCATGGCGAGTTTTGGAAAGGTTGATGCAGGTTTTCACGGTACATTAACAATAAGCTGTTTTAATGCAAACGATACCGAAATCGAAATTCCAATTGGAGATAGATTCTGTCAAATTGTATTTGAAAAACTACTTACACGTCCTTCTGAACTTTATGACAAGAAATCCGGCAATTACCAAAACCAGCGAGGAATTAAATTATCTAAAGAGATCTAACATCCCTAGTTTTTCAAGTCTATTTTTTACCTTTGGATATAATGTAATTTCTTCATCTTCAATCATTATTTTACCCAACTTCATATCTTGCAATCGTTCAAACAAAGAATGCTTTTCTTTACTTACTGAAACTAATGCTACATTGAAATTTATTTTTTCATCTCTTAAATTTTCTAGTGCTTTCAACTGGTATTCAAATCCATTTTTTGCCCCAGTTAGAACTTTAAATTCTTCAAGAGTTGCTCCTTTAAGACAAACACGAACATGCAGGTTACTAAATTTTGATAAATCTGATGCATAACTTTTATCATAACCCAGTAAAATGCCATTTGTTTCCAAGATAAAAAGCAGGTTATCTGGAATAAGTTTTAGCAATTCGATTAAATGGGCTCTGCCAATTGTAGGTTCTCCACCAGAAACCCGAACCTGGCGGAAATTTTTTTTGAATGCAATTTCACAAAGATTGTTTGCAACCTCTTCGGAAGTGAAAAAATTACTAGAATTGGGTGCGTTCCAGACACTGTTACTTGACCAGCAAAAAACACATCTCAGATTACATCCAACAGTATCAGCAGTTGATATTCCTCCATAAAATCCCGTTGGTCTAAATCTATAGTATTTTTTTGATTTATTACGAACAACTATTTCTTCTGTCTTTTTTGACAATTCTATCGGATCATACATAACTCAAATTTTTAGATTATTTTTCTTGCAAATGTAAGGTATCCTGTGTGACCTAACATGTCAAAGCTTGGGCGTGTACCATGTTCCGAGATTATCATTTCTCTTTGAATATTTTCAACGGTTTTTATTTCAATAAACTTGTTTTCTCTTATAGAAAAAACAGCTTTTTCAACCTGTGAAATAAGAGGAGAATAACAACACAAATAGCCGCCTGGTTTAAGTGCAGTCCATGAATGATTGATGGCATCCCAAGGATTTGGGATATCAATAATTACTGCGTCTAGATCTTTTTCATCGATTCCTTTTGTAATATCTTTTTGTTTTGTCTTTACATATTGGTCCAATCTGGCTTTTTCAAGATTTTTTATTGCGTGACTAATAAAATCTTTTCTTGTGTCATATGAGATAACTTTTCCATCCGGAGCAACTGCAGTTGCAAGAGCAATCGTTAGAGACCCGGAACCAATTCCAGCTTCCAAAACCGTTTGCCCGTTTTCTATAGAACAATTCAAAATAATGTGTGCTGAATCCTTCGGTAAAATAATTTGAGCCATCCTTTTTAACGAATGTAACTTATCCATTACAGATGGTCTAAAAATCCAGAATTCCTTTGAGCCAATTGTAATTTTTTCGCCGTATTTTTTACCAACTAGAATTGAAGGATCAAATACTCCAACGCCTTTGAACTTATCAGTTTTTTCAGTTGTGTCAATAATGATTTTTTTATAAGAAGAATCAATTAAAACCACACTTTCTCCTTTTGAAATTTCTTCAGTCATAACTGTCACATATCCACAAGCGAACCAAATCCAAATCGTTCGAAATTTAGACAATCAACCCACTTATCGAAGCATCCGCAATTCAAATCATCAAATAATGTTAAATCCTGAAGAAGAGAAAATTCATTAATTGAT
This sequence comes from Thermoplasmatota archaeon, assembly GCA_016936135.1. Lineage (GTDB taxonomy): Archaea > Thermoplasmatota > E2 > DHVEG-1 > DHVEG-1 > JAFGPP01. The sequence continues at coordinate 4,066 of JAFGPP010000127.1, read as the reverse complement.
TGTAAAAAACCTTTATCGCATAATCTGCAATTATGTGCTCCTCTTATACCCCCACCACCAACAATGTCACATTTGATTCTTACATCTTTTAATGTTTTCTTTGCATTTTTCAATATTTCAACGATACTCCATAGCCACGGGGGCCGATATTGCCCTCTTTTCCAAAGGTATTCAACAATAGTGTTACTTTGAACATTTGTTGGATTCAATGAAACTGTGTCAGTCAAATTTTTAATTTTTTTAATGGTTTGGTTGCAATCATCAATTGCTTGTTTTTCTGTTAAAAATGGTGGTTTTACAAGCACATATGTCTTTACTTCCCAACCAGATTTTTTCAGTAATAAGGCCGCATCTTTATAATCGCTAAAGTTAAAACCTTTGTTTATCGCACGATCTCTTATATAGTCACTTGAACTTTCAAGTCCCATACCTACTTCAAAAATATTTCTTTGAAATTTGCTTTTAATGCTAGTAATTTTTTCGCTTGTAATGTATTCAGGTCTTGATTCAAAGGATATTTTTTTTGCCTTTTTAGAAATTTTTCCAATTATTTCAAATCTTAGCTCTGGATTTATCTCTTCATCGTCCAAAAAACTTCCAGAGGTAAAAATTTTTACAAACTTTTGATCTGAATATTTTTCCATTGCATAATTTATTTGATTGATAATTTCTTCATTTGAACTATCTCTCCACAAGCTGTCGTTAAAATAACCACACATCGAACATCCGGAATTATGTGCCCAACTGCAACCTCTTGTTTTCAAAATTATTACAAAAGCATCAACAATTTTTCCCGAAATTACGTCTTTTTCATTCCAGCAGCTTACCGGTTTTGATGAGTCTTGTTCGTATGGTGTATAATTTTTTTTAAGTTCTCTAGACCAATTTTCTAATTCTTTCATTGTTTGCGACTTTTATCCTTCTTCTTATACTTAAAGATTAGAGCTACTGCACAAATAGATACAACAAATACTAGTAACTCAAAGCCGGGTACTGCATATATCTGTGGTCCTGGAACATAGTAATTTAGTATGTTACTGGGTTGATCCTTATGATTAAGAGGTAAATTACTTCTTGGAGGAATTAATTTATCTTTCTGCCCGATAGCAGGATCGTCAAGAGTATCAAACTGATAGTAATCCGTATCTTTTATTGTATTGTTAAATTTCCTAAGTAAATTCGGGAAGTAGTGAGTGACCTCAACATATGCATTTAATGTAACATTTACGCTTTGATTCCACCCTTCATACTCGGCTGTTGTCCTGTAATTTACCCGGTTATTTGGCTCCAGTCTACTTACATTGATTTCTGGTCCCTGATTAAGTCTGTAGTAAACTCTGAAATCAGGTTTAAATGTATTTCCACTAATTTCCAACGAACTGGGCTCATACACATTTTCATTTACTCTAAATTCAATTGGTGTATAAGAATGCAAATCACTTTTATTTTCAGGTGTTGTTAAAACAATTGTAGATTTTGAAAATTTGAAATTTCCTTCTTTTTCAGAAGAAAAACCATTTACGTCAATTGCTTTTATTTTATATATATATTCAGAATCAAGAATGATATTTTCATTATATTCATATACATAGTTAAAAATATCATTTTCAAAATCAAAATTACTTATATTTTGAGTGCTTCCATCGGGAGAAATAATACTAAAATCTATATCTTTAACCTCAACATTGTCCATAATTCTTCCAATAATTTTCACTGTCCCGCCAGGTTCTTGAATTCCAGGAAGCAATACAATTTCAATTACTGGAGCTTCGTCATCATAAAACGGGGGATTAACAACAACCATTAGCACTACAAACCATGTAAAAAAATAAGTTGCATACGCTGACAACCATTTACTTTTTCCAAAGTCGGTAAGATCAATGTTTAGCTTAATAAATAAATATTTTAACCATGATGCATTGAAAACCCCAAACAAAAGTGCTAACTCCCACCGAAATGGATTTCCTTTCAACAAGGACCAAAAGCCAAAAGAAATAATTGCCAGAACAATTCCAAATAAAAACGAAATAAAAGTTGCCTTGATATTTCTGCGTTCCTTTTTTATGAAATTTTCTTCGTCGAATTTTGGGAACTTAAAATCTAGTTCCTCTTCCTCTGTTTTTTCCTTCCTGCGTTTGGCCATGGGATGGTTGGATAACGTTTAGTCTTTAAAGGTTTTTCTCATTAAATTTGTTTAAATTCTATCTTTGTTTTCTTCTCAAATGCCAAATCTTTTTTTTCAATTTTTCTATAGAAATCTAATACCCTCTGGAAGGTTGCCTAAATATTTTTTAAAACCATCTGGCCATTTATCCGGATCAAGACCTTTTTGTGCCAAAAATGCTGTGGTCCACCTTTCAAGACCGATTCCCGAGCATCCGCTCCACAAATCACTTTTTTGTGCCTTTATTGTAAATACCTTGATGTATTTTTCCCCAAGAATGCTTAAGTTCTGGAATTCAAGCCATTCTGAATCGGCTCTATTGCCCCTATAAGGCATATATGCTTCAAAATCTATTGTTCCTGTTTCTTGGGTGCTTTCATCATGTGTCTTTCCTGCCTGCTGCATGTACCAAGGTGTAACCCAAGCCATTCTCCATTCAAGATCAAAAATGTTGTTGAATACGTGCTTGTATCTTTCCAGCATTTTTTCTCTAAGCTTTAAAAGTTGTTCTTTTGTACCGATATAAACAGGTTCGATACGATGAAATTCATCTACGCGTTCAATACCGTGCCTGCCCCCAGATTCGTATCGATTTGAAATTGCGGTTTTATCATAAATTAAAATTGGTAATGATTCCTCTGCAATCGTTTTTCCCTTGAAAGACCAATAAATCATCGGGCACTGAGCATAGCAGATACCTGCGGAAGGAATGCTTAAATTTTCTTTGAGTTCATCAAATGGCACAGTCTTTGTAATTTTTGTAAGGTCTACAAATCTCTCCCATTTTTCAACATCTCTTGTGGCTGGTTCTGAAACATAATAAAATTCCCCGGGCATGCCTTCAAGATGACCTGTTTTAAGCCAAATATCGAAAGGAACAATGTGGGATTCGATAACCTCTTGAAAACCCAAAGGTTGCAAAATTTCCTTTATCGCAATTTTTTCCATTGCCTCCATAATTGCTGCTGCTTGCGGACGAAAAAACCATTTTCCTTTGGTTGGTCCCTGTTTAAGCCATTCAAGTCTTACCATTTCAACCGTTGGATCTTTTTCCCAAACGGGTGTTTTTTCATCAGATTTCCAGATTAATTTCCAAAATTCTCCTTTCCCTTCGTAATACTGATCCTCAACCTTTTCCTTTACCCGGTTTATCATTCTGTCTATGTAGTTTCTTTTCAGAAACTCTTCGTCAAGGTCTTTTAAATTTATTTTAACCTGCTTTCCTTGAAAATCTAAGTCCGCAAAAGGAATTGAGAATTTTTTTAAAATTTCTTTTTCCAATTCAAATGAAATTTGATAGGATTCAACAATAATTTCTCTAATTCCTATGTGATATTTACTGCCAAATTCTTTACTAAAATAATTTTTAATCTGTAAAATGACGCTGTGGGGACGAAATACTCCTTCGGATTTAATGTTAAAAATTAGTAAGCTTTTTTCCAGTTTTAGAATTTCAATTGTTGAGCTGTTATTTTCATCATTTTTCAGAAATTGATCGGATATATGACTTAGGAATTTATTTATCTCATCCTTTTTTGAAGAAATTTCTCCACTAAACGAAAATCTAGCCTTTAAATCAAATTCCATAGTGTCACCAGCAATAGGAAATAATTATTAATCTTTATCCACGATTTTTTTTGCAACTGTAATACAAGCAAGATAATCATCCAATGTATGAATCATTGAAGAAATTGAGGTACTATTGATTTCAGCAATAAGTTTATTTCCCTCTTTTTTTGTTTTAACAAAATTGTAGTTGTCAACATCAACTGATTTCATAATATCAGAAATTTTTTTTTCGTCATCACAGTCTATTATAATTTCACATTTAACTTTCATTTATTCAACCTTTAATTGTTCTTTTATTATAGAGTCTACTATTTGCAAAAATTCGTCTTCTTT
>JAFGPP010000126.1 GCA_016936135.1 Thermoplasmatota archaeon | reverse complement strand
CGGCACAAACTATTTTACCGGACGAAAAAAGTAACATAGCCACTTTGGGTTCTTTTATACGGTAAACAAGTCCTGGGAACTGCTCTGTTTCATATTCTGTGCCTTCTAACGATTGCGCTATCACGTCTAAATCCAATTTCTCCGCAAATGTTGTAGATGCTACGATGTTTTTTACTTTAATTTCTATCACATAATATCACTTATCACTTCCAGAAAAACACTGTTTACACTTTCTTACGTATTTTGGACAAACAGGTACTTTATAATACTATTTTTGTCGTAATATTGTACTCCCTACATTCTTGTATGAACCTGTTATTAAGCAAAAAATGAAGTTTATAAAGGGGTAAACTATGTGAGAAGGAGCTCACAAGCGCAGATTGAATTATGAGGTGATATAATGTCTACAAAATTGGAACGGTTAAAAATGAAGCATGTAAAAAACAAAAGAGAACGGAAAAAGGCAAGATGAAACGGAAAAGTCAAACAGAAAAAACTGTTAAAGAACTGATTCTAAGAGATGATGAACTGCTCCAATTAACAACAGCAGTTGAGGGACCATTAGGGTACGAGAATTCTAATGATTACAGACTTTCAGTGGGTTCAGACGGAAGGTTAATTATTGAAAAAATGACTCCTGGTAATTGGCGACGTTTAAGATGATTTAATGAAATGCATTAAATGTAAGTTTAAAGACAAAAACACTGGTAATTGTACCTATCCGTTCAAAGTAACTGCTGCAGGTGGTACCAAATTCGACAAGTATGGAAGTATAGTTGGACGTACACATTGGAGGAAAAAATAATGAATGATATACTTAGAGGGAAAAACCTAGGCTTTTACATTACGGTGAGCTAAACGAAAGCAAAATGCAAAAGTTGTGGAAAGATGAGAGATTGTACGAAATGGTTCGGTGAGGATGTTTGTCATGCATATTACAATGATAGACTGAGCAGAGATTAAACTAAGTATCAACTTGTTATTTTGACATTTTTGCTGCTTTGTGTAATTATTCACACCTCGGATAAATTAGTACATTCCACAGGGTAGTCCGAAGCCATACTTCGACTAGTCGAAATCGAGTTCAGACTGGAAAGGTATTCACCAAATCGTCGCTTCGTCCCAGAGAAGATTGCTTCAACTACATATCTCATGGTCGCTTGAACCTTCTTCTCCCAATCGGTATAATTCACCTGTTGTGCAATGACTGCTTTGAGTCGACTTGGACATCCATGAGCTTTTCTGATAGCGTTTTTCCGTACCTTGATTCCAGGATTAGAACAATGGTTCGTAATCTCAGTAAAACATTCCTTGGTGTCGTACCCTTTATCACCAAGGATAATCTCAACTCGTATCCAGTCACATTCCTTTAGGATTGTCTTGAGTTGTTTGTGATCAGATGCTGTTCCTTTTGTAACCATACAATAGATGATTTTCTTAGAAACTAGGTCGACAAAGATATGGACTTTCTTGAAATCTTTCTTCCGATGGTATCGCTTTAAGCGGATTTGTATCCATGCGCCTTTCCGATGGGTTTTCAACCCACTAGAGTCGATGCCTCCAAGCAGGACATGGTTTGGAAGGAATAGGTGGTTTATCTGTGAGAGAAACCATTCGTTGAGATATGCCATGGTGTTCTGGATAGTCTTATAACATGGCGCTCGTTTCAGTCCGAGTGCATAGTAAATATTCAAATCCTTCGATGCGTTCGCTATGCCTCGACAGAAAAGACCGAAGAGTATTTTGAACAGAAGGAGAACAGTAATATTAGAGAGTTTGAACTCTCGTCGTTGAACTGGTTTATCCAATTCATGAAACACCTCTGTTAGATCTAAAATCCGTTTGCATTCACTGAGTCTGCTTTTATCGTATTGTTTCCAGTTAATACTAACATCTTTATGCCTCTCCCACTTATCCTTCTTTTGACTAGTCTTTTGCATCCCATCAACCCTGATGGATGCAAGGGACTGTGTCTTTAAAATTTAATTATACAATGAACGTGTTTTATGATATTTGCCAAAACATCGAGAATCTGCGAGATTTGGCCATGACCATAGGGCGTCTTAAAATCAATTTTTATGTAAACATGCTATTTTTCTTTCACCATAGCAAAAATCATCCTTGTACAACATGTTTTTTGCTTCAATCATTATTAACCAGAATGTTATTTCAATACTCATTTATATTAGTGCCCTCGTTTGTTAATAAAATAAATCTAATGAGGAACATATGAAAAATAATGAAATAGTTGGGATATATAATGGATATAACATTACACGCTCTCGGCGGTTATGAAGAAATCGGCCGAAATATGACTTGTCTCGAAATTGGCGATCAGGCCGTAATTCTAGACATGGGCATTTACATGGATCGCTTCGTTCCGATACAGGATAAAATCGATCAACTCTCGACAAAACGTCTCATTCAAGAGGATGTTATCCCTAATGATGAACCCATCAAAAGGTTTCGTAACAAAGTCAAAGCAATTGTATTAAGCCATGCGCATCTCGACCACATTGGGGCCACCCAGCGCCTTGCATCTCAATACAATTGCCCAATTTTAACTACCCCATATACCACAGAAATTCTTCGGCAGAAAGCAAAAGATTATAAGTTTCAATTAAAAAACAAAATTATCAGCATAAGTCCAAATTCTTCCTATCATCTGTCCAATAACATAGAGATAGAGTTCATCCTTGCCACTCATTCTGTTATACAGTCATCCATGTTGAATATTATTACACCTGAAGGCAACATTTTGTATTCACTCGACTACAAATTCGACAACATGCCAATAATCGGCCAACTCACAAACAAGCAGCGTCTCCGACAACTTGGAAATGAAAAAACCATCGCCCTTATCGTGGACTCAACCAACGCTGAAAAAGAACTTAAGACCTTCTCAGAGTCCGTAGCACGTGAGATGCTGCGCGATGTTATTCTAGGCATGGAAATAGGGGGGCACGGCGTCATCGTTACCACATTTTCCTCACACATCGCTCGCTTGAAAACCATATTTGACATCGGCCGGGATCTAGGACGCAAGATTGTTTTCATCGGTCGGTCGCTCCATGAGTATATCGCCGCAGCAGAACGACTTGATTTTGTGAATTTTTCCCAACAAGCGGAAATCATGAAAAGCACCTATGGTTCAAAGGGTAGCTTGAAAGATATACATAAACATCGGCAGGACTACTTGATAGTGGCAACAGGTAGCCAGGGGGAACCGAACGCTACGTTATCAAAAATCGTGAATGGAAATGTTCCATTTACCCTTCTGCCTAATGACTTTGTCATTTTCGCCTGTGGTGTTATTCCCACCCCAACTATTCAAGGTAATAGGCAAACACTAGAGCACAAAATACGTCACAAGCATTGTAGGATATTTAAGGATATCCATGTGTCGGGGCATGGTTCTCGAGAAGACATTCGCGATCTTATAAAAATCGTTAGACCAGACACCATAATCCCAGCGCATGGAAACATGCAGAAACTCGCATCCGTGGCCACATTAGCAACAGAAATGGATTATACGCTAGGTAAAAACGTCTATCTTCTGCAAAACGGACAGCATGTGAGACTATAATCTTTAGATACAATGCCCCAAAAATAAAAAGAAGGTTTTATTGAATTTGTGAAAATAACGCAGGTTTTTTTTTCGAAAAAATTGTAATAGGGAAGGAAAAGGTTTGATTCGTAAATACTAGAGCACATCATCAAAAATGATCACAATACAACCATACTGTGGTAATCCTTTAAGTTGACTTTACTCCCAATAATTTTTAAATATTTACTATTAAATAGTAGTTCCCTTCTCGATGGGAGCACTTATCACGGTTTGCAAGATATTCTACTAATTTTACTTCTAGAAAAGTGCTAATGTTGATGTTTAAATCATTAAATTAATTTAATGGTAAATACCTAAAAAACCGATATTTTTCCGTTCATACGGTAAAGTTCTTAAAAAATAACTGATTATTTACCACCATAAGAGAACATAACTATACTACTTTCATTCTCAATAGTTGTATAAGATACCGATCATCTGGAGAGATCTATGAGGATTAAGATTGTTTACCAAGAGGGATTCAGTAACAAATACACTGGTGGCGGTAGCTACCTCACAGGAATATACCAGTATATACCTTTCGAAGCATCGCTAAAAATAAACACACAATTGCGACCTATCCCGGGATCAATGATGCTTTCTTCTCTTTTGAATTACTATCGAATCAAAAACTCTCTAAACAAAAGACCGCAACAAAATAGCATTTATGATATCATCCATAATAACAATGTCCTTTTTTTCCCAAAGTTAAAAAACTCAACAGTTGTTACAACCGTTCATCATCTGCATTTTCACATGTATGATAGGATTATTTCTCCCGTTCATGGACTTTATTTTCCCCTGGAAGCATTAATGCTTCATCATTCTGATTATGTTATCACCGTTTCACAGTTTACAAAAGAAAAACTCAACCAATACTTTTCCTTTCCTGACGAGAAAATTGTGGTCATCCCTAACGGCATCAACACAGAAATATATACTCCAAAAAAATTACCCGAAAAAAACATAATAGTTTTTCCAAACGCACTCCGTTATCCAAGACGAAAAGGGACGTATTTTATCCTTCCAGTATTAAACGAGATTCTAAAGAAATACAATCATTTAAGAATAATACTAACCGGGCAAATAGATACCGAAGGAGAATCGATAAGAAGTTCGTTATCAAGCAGATTTGAATATGTCGGATTTGTTGAAGAACACGAACTCTCTAGACTTTTTAATCAGGCATTACTTGTGATCTTTCCCTCGTTGTATGAAGGTTACGGTTTAGTTCCCCTCGAAGTGATCGCATCTGGTGGTGTCGTCGTTTCCGCAGATGTCGGTGCAGTATCAAGCTATCTTAAAAACAATTTAAACGGCTTTCTTCTACGGCATAACGCAAAGAAATGGCAAGAGATAATCAATACTCTCATTGAGAACCCGTTAATGAGAGCAAAAATCAGAGAAAATAACAATAAAAAAAAGGTTCGTTCATGGAAAGATTGTGCAGATGATCATATTAGATTCTTCAATAAAATTATCAAATAGCCTAAAATGACGAGGAATAATATTTACGATATCTTTACTTTGGATTTATTCATCAACTCAAAATTTCCCAATCATCCTAATTAATTTCTTTTCCCTGACATCCAAAGAAAATAATTGTATGGTTCTTTTTCTTACCTTCTGCCGTAGGTCATTTGGAGCTTCAAAGGCTTTATTTATGGCATTTATTGTCCCTTCTACGTCACCGTACGATACGTAAAAACCATTTTTTCCCACTGTCTCAGGCAGAGCAGTTTGATCAGTAATCACAGGAATGCAATGGCAACTCATTGCTTCAGCCAGGGCAACCCCAAAGGACTCTCTTAATGATAATTGGCAGTAGACTGCAGCTTGTTGAAACCATGTTAGTATTGTTTCATGAGGGAGTCTTCCTGTAAAATGAAGATTCGGATTTATTTTTTTGAGATATTGGACAGTAGATTCTTCAGTGGAACCAATAATGACAAATTTATAATCTGGGAAATGAACAGAGGCTTTCGCAAAAGTCTCTAATCCCTTTATTTTGCTCCCCTGTTTAGTGGCGTTTCCAACTGTAACAACTATTTTTTCTTTTTTTAGTGACAATGGTTTAAATTTTTCTGTATCTATACCATTGTACAATGTTTGTAATTGATTTGGAGTGGACCTTAGTAGAGCCTCTTTTTGTGTGAACTTGGAAACTGCTAAAACCGTATCTGCATGGTTTAATACAAATTGAGTGGGGATTTTTTTTATTGGATTAGAAAATGCTCCGTAGCTCAAAGAGGGTTCGCTTGCACAGTCATATCCACCTGCCACCACAATTGATTTTTTCTTAAACGCCCTGCTAAAGAGTATAGGCAAGAAGGATTCGTAGTTGGCAAACCAACAAAAAACTACATCTGAGGATTTCACAAAAAACAAAGTTTTTATAATAAAAATTGGAAGAAATAAAATTGGGTGTGCGGATGCAGAAAGTGAAATATATTTTGTAACAAAATGTTGTTGAAGAATTTTAAAATCGTTGTTTATAAACGAAGATTTTCTGTTACCAACAAAAAGGAGTATTGTATCTTTTTTGTGTTTTGCAACGGTTGTTTGTTTGGCAGGCATGTTTTTTAACCTACATTATGTTATACTCTCTTAATTAGTATATTTAAAAATTTTGTGTAATTATGACAAAATGTAAAAACAGAAACACCAGTAACCTAATCATTTTAAAAAAAGACATTTCTTCTTGAACAATATAGTAATAATCCCTTCAATTTATGTATTATAAAAAACTTGAGAAGATACTTCATCTAACGGCTTTTAAAATCACGACAAATTACAATCGGATGATCAACGCAGTCCGTAACATCGCGAATAAGACAGTTGTCATTGCGAATGCAATTATTACAATTCATACCAACCAACATTGATTAACGATCCTTTCAAACAAAGGACATTTATAAAAATAAGGGCTACTATAATAACTTATCGATTTTCGTTTCTGTTTTCAATAGTTGGGTGGGGTCAATTCTGATGGTGGAAAAACATAATTAATAAGACCAATATTCTTTTAAACATTATATGGTTGGAAGGAAAGATAAAAAATGTCCTCATTGTGGTCGTATCTTCCATCTTGATTTTAGAATACGCCCAGATTGTGGTAAGAAGTATTATAAAAAATGTTAAAATACTCACCAAATTCTTAATCTGAGTTTAACCAGTTCAGTTAGTATTCTTTTCTTTTTCTCCACGAAGATAGAATGATTTCACGTAGTTCATCAACATCTTTAGCATTTATCCATTCATCTTCAAAATCAGTTTCCTCAGCAATTTGGACAATCCACATTAGAGAATGCATATAAAAATTCTTTTGTTCAGGAGTGGCAACAACCACAAAGAATGCATGAATTGGAGATGCATTTTCGCTAACTATAATTCCTTTTTTGCTTCTTATCAAAATTATCTCAAATTTATTGCGCCCTTTAATAATATGCGAAAAAATTGCAATACCTGGATGTACCATTATATTAGAATCCTTCCCACGGTTCTTAAGAAGAGCATGCAATTCATCTTTATCGATATCTAATTTTTTGGCTAATTTATTAGCAACCAGCCATGTGAATCTATCAGGGCGTCCGTATTTAAAAACATCAACAATCTCACATTTTTTCAGAATCTCTTCAAATCTTTTCTCAGTTATATTATCTCTTTCTATGAGAATTTCTCGTAATTCCTCGTTCAACAAATAACCAGTAAATTTTTCACCAGTAACCCTTTCAACCACATGGAGAAGCGAATACTCTCTCCAGATTTTATCACGAGCGAAAAACCAGTACCATCCAAAACCAGCAACGACAAAACATCCAACAAAAACTAGTGAAACTAGACCCATCTCAAAAATCAACAAACTATAACCAATAATTCCTGCAATTTGAATCCATGGGTAAAAAGGTGAGTGGAAACTTGGACGATAATTTTTTATTTTGCTTTCCCTCATTGCAATAAGGGACAGATTTACAAAAATAAAAAGTAAAAGAACAAGTGTTGAAGCGGTTTTAACTAGTCCCTCAAGATCTAAAAAAAGAATTATACATATCATAAAAACCGAAGTAAACAATATCGAAATAACAGGCGTACCCTTTTTAGAAATTTTAGAAAAAAAACTTGGTAAAAGATGATCTTTGCTCATAGCCATAGGATAACGTGAAGAAGAAAGAATGCCTGCGTTTGCAGTTGTAATAAAAGCAAGAACTGCTGCAACTCCCAAAATGATAAGCCCAATTTCCCCCATGAACACTTCCGCGCCTTTAGATATGGGCATAAGAGAACTTGTCAGTGTAGTGTGTTCCAACAATCCCACAGTTACAAAAGCGACCAATATATATAATGTCGATACAACACCCCATGCAAGAAACATGCCAAGAGGAATATTTCTTTTTGGTTTACAAATTTCTTCAGCAACACTACAAACCTTAGTAAGACCCATAAAAGAGACAAAAACAAAACCTGCGGTTGCAAAAATGGAGCCGACGCCATGCGTTGTAAACGGTTGAAATCTTGAAGGTTCGATATAGAATAATCCCACAACAATATAGAGAACAATAATGCTAATGAGTGCTACTACCAAAATTACTTGTGTTTTGCCTGCATGTTTAACGCCAAATAGATTTATCCCGGTGAATACAATGCAAAATAACACTGCAATCAATTTCATGTTTAGTTCTGTTAGACCGGGGTTGAATAGTTGTACAAATGCACCTATTCCAATTAATGCAAAAGCGGTTTTGGATGCAAGAGAAAACCAAGAAGCAAAGCCTCCAATAGTACCAATTGCTGGCCCCATACTTCTATCTATAAAAAAATAGTCTCCACCTGCTTTTGGCATAGCTGTCGTAAGCTCAGTCTTTGAAAATAACGCAGGAATCATCAAAAGACTTGCGATAAGATAAGAAAGTATAACTGATACCCCTGTTTTAGCATAAGCAAGAGCAGGCAGTACAAAAAGCCCTGAGCTGATCATAGCGCCAGATGCAATACAAAAAACTTCAAAGAGGCCAAGTTCCCTTCTTAGACTTTTACCCTCTTTATAACCACCCATTCAATTAAAGTATAATACGTCCATATATATTTGTTGCCCAAATAGACGTAAATTCAGATGGTTTAGATTCTGCGGATTTTAAATTAGATTATTACTTTGGTTAATATATTAATAATAAGTATTAACAATTAATATTAAATCGTAAATACTTTTTTTAATAATGAATTTTTCAATATATTTAACTAGAATGGGTAATATAGGTGGAGAATAGTGAGCTGGGATGCAAGAGTGTTAATCGAGTTTGGATTAGTATAAAAGTAATTTTTTTCTAAGATTTTCCCTCCACTATTCTAAAACAAATAATGAAAAGGAGAATGGAAATGAGATGGGAAAATTTAAACAAGGGCTTAAAAAATCGTAAAAGAATGATTAGTATCAGATGGAAGCTGATAGCTGTGTGCGTGATTCTGGTTGCCGTTCCATCAATAACATTGGGGCTAGAATGCGTAGAATTAGCACGAAGTTCAACTTATGAACAAATCGAACAAACTCTTGAACAACAGTCACTTATTATAACAAAAGATGTAAAAAATATATATACAGTTGTCCAAAGTAAAGTAAGCTCCGACTTAAACGTGGCAAGGGCAACTCTTAACGCCGCAGGAGTACCATATTTAGATGACGCAGACACTATGGATTTTACTGCAACAAATCAAGAAACTTTATCTTCTTCAAGCATTACAATTCCCAAAATGAAAATCAATGGTGAACAAATAGCATACAACTATGAAATTGTTGATGATATCCAAAGTATGGTTGGGGGCACTGCTACCATCTTTCAGGTAATTTCTCAGGGTTTATTGAGAATATCAACTAATGTGTTAAAAACCGATGGCAATAGAGCAGTTGGTACGTACATACCAACAACTTCTACAGTATATCAAACAGTAATATCCGGACAAACTTATTATGGTCGAGCATTTGTAGTAAACGCATGGTATTTTACTGCTTATGAACCAATCAAAAACACAGCTGGAAAAGTAATAGGGGTATTATACGTCGGTGTTCCAGAAGAAGAGTATAAAGGAATGCTGTTTAATAATCTCGCAGATTTAGTAATAGGTAAAACAGGATACATTTACATTTTAGACAATGAGGGTAACTATGTTCTATCATATAAAAGACAACGAGATGGAGAAAACATCTGGACTTCTCAGGATGCAAACGGTAACTACTTCATCCAGGAGATAGTAAATACCGGAAAAGCTCTTGGCAGTGGACAAACTGCCGTGACATATTATCCCTGGAAGAACCAAGGTGAGTCAACGGCAAGAATGAAGCTTGCAGGATATGCATATTTCCCTGAATGGAATTGGATAGTTGCATCAAGTGCTTATCAGGATGATTTTCTAGATGGTTTACATTTAATGGAAACATCAACTTATGCAATAGTAGCTGTTGCATCGATAATCGGAGCAATAGTTGCCTTTTTCGTTGTATCAAGAATCAGTAAACCCATTGAAAAGATGTCTGAAGATCTTAAACGTTTGGCAACAGGTGATTTAAGCAGAGGTACCGATGTCTCAACCAGAGACGAGGTCGGCGTTATGGCATCTTCCTTAAATGAGATGATAGACAGTTTCAGAAAAACGCTTGGAGTTGTTAAAGAAAGTGCCAACGAAATGGCAAGTTCTTCAGAAGAGATGTCGTCTTCCGCTGAGGAAGTAAATGCATCTGCAGAAGAGGTATCTTCAACCATACAGCAGGTTGCAAGCGGCTCCCAAAAAACTGCAGAGTTTTCAAATCAAATGGTCGAAAAAACCAAGCAGGCAGAGGAATCATCTTCAAAAGGACAGCAAGCAGCCGCCGAAGTCAGTCAGAAGATGCAGCTCATTAAAAAGACAACTCAGGAAGGTGCAGATAAAATTGCCTCACTTGGCGAGAAATCAAAGGAGATCGGAAATATTGTGGATACAATTAACCAGATATCCGAGCAGACGAATCTATTGGCATTAAATGCTGCAATTGAAGCAGCCAGAGCCGGCGAGGCTGGTAGAGGATTTGCAGTTGTTGCAGACGAAGTGCGAAAGCTAGCTGAGGAATCTGGAAATGCAACACAAAAAATTACAAGTTTAATTCAGGGAATTCAGAGCGAAATTGATAGCGCTGTAAAAAGCATGCAGGAAAACACAAAACAAGTCGAAGATGGAAGCAAGGGTGTAGAAGAAGCAGTGAAGGCTTTTGAATTGTTGCCACAGGTTGTCGAATCAGTCAACAAAGCTGCAAGTGAGGTTAGTTCAGTTGCGGAGCAAAGCGCATCATCTTCTGAAGAGGTATCATCATCTATTCAGGAGGTAAACTCATCAATGCAGGAAGTTGCAAGTGCTGCTCAGCAATTAAGCGAAATTGCCATTAAGCTTAACCAGGAGCTTGATAGGTTCAAGGTAGACGAGATAACTCAGGAAAGCTACGGACCATCTTACAAAAAACAAACATATGTTCCCAATCAGCAACATACCAAGATGAAGACAAACTATACAAAAAAGTCATCCTGGAATAAATCACATTTTACAAAAAATCAGACACCAAAATTAAACAAACAAAATACTGATGCCTGTAATCCACCAGGGGAAGAATCTCAAGAAGCAAATCAGCAATATGAATCCACACCTCAGAAAGAAGACTAGAGGTGATTAGAAACATGCCCGTGGGTACAGATGAAAAAAAATCTCAGCAAAGAACCTTTGATGAAAAACAGTTGGTTGTATTCAAACTTGGAAAGGAAGAATTTGGAGTTGACATCAACAAGGTAAAAGAAATCATCAGGTGGGAGGATGTAACACGCATTCCAAACACCTCTCCCTATATCAAGGGAGTAATAAATCTAAGAGGTTCAATTATTGTTGTAAACGATCTGGCAATGAAACTTGGTCTGTCATCAAAGGAAATTGACAATGACACTAGAATTCTTGTCGTAGAAGTCGGTGACAATACCGTGGGAATGATTGTTGACTCTGCCACAGAGGTTCTCAGGTTAGAAGGTGAAAAGATCAGGGATGCGCCCTCTATGATTACAAACACGATTGATCATAATTACATAGAGGGTGTCGGATTGCTTGATGAAAAAAGACTGCTTACGCTTTTAGATCTAGGAAAGGTATTGGAATCCAAGGATTTTGAGCAGATTTGGCAGGCACAGCAGATTGCAAACCAGAAAATGCAAAAGGAAAAAGCTGAGAGGGAAGCTGTTAAGGATAAAGTTAAACAACTCAAAAAGGATGAAACTATCAAACAAACAGATGAATCCTCTGGGATGAAGGAAAAACCAGAATATAAGGAAGATACAAAACCAGGAAAAAAATCAGATGTGCAACTCTTGGAAAAGTCAGGCAAAAAAACTGACTTAGAACCCAAACCATCGTCTTCATCTAATGGAGTACAAAATAAGAATCAATCCGTTTACGCAACTTCGACAAAATTAAAGAAAAACAAGAAATAAAATTATTATCAATTCTTTTCTCTTTTTTATTTTAACCTAATTCTTATTTTTTTATAGTCTTCGGTAATTTCAACTTTTCTTGGATAATTTTTAAAAAAACCTTCAAAAAATTTCTTAACAAATTTACTTGCCTCTGAAACAATTAATATCAAAGTGTAACAATTTTCTGAATCGGTGCTTAATTTATACCAATTTGTTTTTTCAACATATTCAAGTATACTTCTAATATCCTTCATTCCTTTATCGTAATATTTAATGAAATGCTGCTCGCCAATTTTTTCAACTTCATTCCAAAATCTTTCTGATTTTTCGTCTATTTCAGAAAAAATAGCTTTCCAATGTGCAATATCTACTACAACATGTTCCATATTTGCTAAAAAATCTATATATGTCGAAACAGTTGCGAGATTTGACCTCCCTTTGACATTTTCATCTTCAAATTTGAGGCATTCAAGTGCCCTGCGTATAATTTCACTTTTTGATAAATTATATTTTGATTGATAGGAATCGATCATTACATCCGATTTGTCATCTAAAGCAACACTTAATCTTTTCACATGCTTAAATAAAAAAATGTATTAATAAAATGATTGTTTTATTTCTTTTATAAATCCTTGCCTTAAAAGAATTTTCAACATAATTATTGTCATCCGTTTGTTGCAAATAAAAGGAATCTTGATGTAATACAAAACGATTATTAAGTAACTCAAATAAGAGTCAACAATAGTTATTGTGATAAATATGAAATTAAATGAAGCCCGCCTCTTTAAAAATAAAAAAGAATGGCGAACATGGTTAGAAAATAATCATGCCACTCAAACGGAAATATGGCTGTTTCACTATAAGAAAAAGTTTAATAAAAAATGTATTAGTCATTTTGATGCAGTCGAAGAAGCATTGTGTTTTGGTTGGATAGATAATAAATTGAAAAAGATTGACGATGAAAGATACATTCTAAGATATTCCCCTAGAAAAGAAAAAAGTGTATGGTCTAAAATAAATAAAGAAACCGCTGAAAAAATGATCTCATCAGGAAAGATGACAGAGGCGGGATTTGAGAAAATTAATTTAGCAAAAAAACATGGTATATGGGAAACTGCTTATACTAACAAATTTAAGGAAAAATTACCCAATGATCTAAAAAACGCTTTAGCATCAGACAAGGTTGCATGGGATAATTTTAAAAATTTTGCTAATAGCTATAGAAATATGTACATTGGTTGGGTTGAAAACGCAAAGGTTGATACGACAAGAAAAAAAAGAATTCTTGAAGTTGTAAAACGATCAAGAGATAATAAAAAACCATGGGTTGAATAAACAAGGTAATATTCCAATTTTTATTAGTTTAAAAAAGTGATTTCATATTAGATACGCTGGCAAATCTATTATTCTTTATTTTGAGAAATAAAAAAATCTTTTACTATTAATATGTTACATATATCATAATGACAAAAAGGCCATTGAAAATCATTCCTGAATATGGGGATCCTGACGATCCTGAAACTCGAGCGAAATATGGAAATCTTGAAGCAACTGTTAGCATAATTGGCAATACTTTACTATTTTTATTGAAATTAATTCTAGGTCTTTTCATAAATAGTATTGCACTTATTGCTGATGGTGTGCATTCACTATCAGATGTTTCCACCTCAGGTGTAGTAATATTTGGTTTTAGAATCGCTAAAAAACAGCCCGATAAAGACCACCCTCACGGACATGGGAGAGCAGAATATATTGCAACCTTAATAATTGCTATATTATTGATAATTGTTGGAATCGGTTTTATTCAACAATCAATCGAACGAATTTTTAATCCTAAAAACATACTACATGAAGAATATACAATAATCATCAGTGCTATTGTACTAATTACAGCAATAGGAAAAGAATTAATGGCAAAATATTCATTTAAAATTGCCAAAAAAATTAATAGTGACGTTTTAAAAGCTGATGCATGGCACCATAGAAGTGATGCAATATCATCAATAGGAGTTGCAATAGGTATTTTAGGGGCAAGATATGGCTTTCCAATACTTGATCCGATTTTTGGGTTGATGGTTTCAGTAATAATCATATATGTAGGAATAAATTTAGTTAAAACAGCTTCAAATTTTTTGATAGGACAGGGACCTGATAAGCAATTGATTAACAAAATCAAAGAAATCGCGAATTCAACCGAAAAGGTTCAAGGTATACATGAGATATCACTACATGATTATGGAACGACAAAAATTCTAACATTACATGCAGAGGTAAACAGTAATTTATTACTTGAGGATGCTCACAAAATTGCAGATAATTTGGAAAAAAATATATTTAATCAAACGAAGTTTTCAACAATTATTCATTTAGATCCTGTACAAATATCTGGAGATAGTACAAAAAAAAGAAAAATTATTAAAGAAATCTTGAAACACCAAAAGCAAATAAAATCCTTTCATAAAATACAAATAATTCAATCAGGGGAAAAGGATGAAATCAAGATGCACATAGTTGTAGATAGGGACATGCCAATCAATGATTCGCATGAACTTTGTCATATTATAAAATCAAATTTTGAGAAACAATATGGGCCCTGTGAAGTAGACATACATTTTGAACCATGTATCGGAGATTGTAAAGCATGTACAATAGCCTGTTCTAAAAGATCCAAATAAAACATTTCAATTTATTCTCCAATATTTTAAAGGTTATTTGTCAAATTTAAAAATCAAGACAGTTATTAAAATATATAAGATATCATATTCAAATCTTGTGAGGTTGAAGAAATGGTGGAAAAAGCAATAATGTGTCCCAAATGTGATAATAAGTTTAATGTTAAAGGTAATGCTGGGGAAACAATTTACGTCACTTGTCCTAATTGTAATACATATGGAAAATTTACTTTCTCCGATGAAAAAACAAAAACAGTAGCCTCTGACTGTTTTACTGCATTAGGTGATAAATGCTTCAGTAGATTAAGAATTTTTAATGGAGTAATGGGTTGTTTTCATGTAATTCAAGGTATTTTGATGATTATTTTGAGTAATGATTTTACATTAACTCTTAAATTCACAACCCCAGAATTCAACGCTACAACCCAAACCATTGCTCCTGTCGCTGTTTCATTTTTAGACGTAAGGGTCGGTCCGTTAGTTGCCCTCTTTCTATTTATGTCAGCATTTGCTCATTTCATGTTAGCAACGGTCCTATACAAATGGTACGTTAAAAAGCTAAAAAATCACATTAATCCAGCCAGATGGTATGAGTATTCTTTCAGTGCGTCTTTGATGATTTTTATTATTGCAATGCTTGTAACAATTTACGACATAGGAACATTGATTGCCCTTTTTACACTTACTGCTGTAATGAATCTCATGGGTCTAATGATGGAAATTCATAATAAAACAACTAAGAAGACAGACTGGACATCATATTTAATCGGATGCATCGCTGGCTTTGTTCCATGGGTCGTTATTTTCATTCCATTGATAACTGCAGAATCTGTACCGGATTTCGTCATTGCAATTTTTATTACAATTGCTGTATTTTTCAATTTGTTTGCTATTAACATGGTTCTGCAATACAAAAAAATCGGGAAGTGGAGGGATTACCTCTACGGAGAAAAAATGTATATAGTTTTAAGTCTGGTTGCAAAATCTGCACTTGCATGGCAAGTATTTGCTGGAACATTAAGGCCGATTTAATATCATTGTCGTTATGAAAATCGTTAATCTTAAATAAAATTAAATTATATTACCCACTGGTGGTAGGAATATGATATCAAACAGAATTTTGCTCATGATAGTAGGTGCAATAATACTGGTGATGGGAATATTAGGTGCTTTACCAGACGACATTCTAAATATTGGAACAGAGCCTATTTGGCATGCTATAATAAAAATTGTAATAGGTTTAATAGCAATCGGAATTGCCTACACAAATAAGGAAAAATAGATAACAAAATAACTTGATCGATTGGGTCTTTTTGACCCTTCTAATTTTTTAATAAAAGCTTGTTAGTAATGTCTTTTTTTATAATTATTTGGAAAAACCCAAATGAAAACAAATTCTATTTAAACTTTTATAACTTATGCATTTAAAGGTGGAAAAAATGAAGTTGAATAAAAATAACCAAAAATCTTTGATAAAATCAAAAATTATTCCATTTATTACCGGGCTAGTATTAATTAGTGTGGCCATTTCTGGATGTAACGAAGCAGAAAAACCAATATATTCATATTTTTACTCTTTTGAAAATGAAATGGAAGATTGGACCAAAGATGGAACCGATTTGGGAAATCCCCCAATTAATTGGACTATTGAAAGATCTCAAGAACTTTCCTATAAAGGCAATTACTCCATAAAACTTTATCTAGAAAATTATAATGATGCTGGTAAAATTTGGATCGAAAAAGAATTTAAGTATTCACCAAACACTGAGTACGAAGTGACAGTTTCATATATGTTTGCAACAAGAGACTTTGGTGAAATCAATCTCTTTAGAATTATTACTGGTGTTGCTACAACATCTCCAGAAACATCTGATGATCTTACCTACCAAGACGATACAGGGCATCATCAGGATGAGGACATCGAATTCATATGGCTTGAAAAAAGCTACGCTTTTTCCATTCTTACAAGCGATACTGGTAAAATCTATGTAAGTATTGGAGTTTGGGGCACATGGGAAACTCCTAGGACATATTATTTAGATTCTGTAAATATTACCTTTTCAAAAGTTACGAAAGATGAAATTCCACAAATAGAAGGTAATTGGATAATAAACTACTATGATTGGACTGGTAATCTTACAAAAACAGAAAATATTACAATAACAAGGGATGATTTTAATGTCAAATTCTTCTCAAACAACACCGAAATATGCTCTGGTACGATACTAGTAAATAATTTGCTATTTCCCTATAATTCAACAGATTTTTTCATTTCTGGTTGTGATTTCGGCGGACTAGGAATTAGTAAGATATTTATTCATGATATCACTTACATGAAAACAGAATTACCGCTTTGTGAAAACTGTAATCCCGCTATTTTATCAAGGAGGTAAAAGAAATTTTAATTCAATAAATATTGTAAATTAATCTTCTAAATTCCAAAATTTCTTTTAATTTTTTTCCATGAAGATTTTGCAATATCTCTTCAAGTTCATGATCCATCAAACTATGTATGGAAGTTACAACAAGACCGTACCTAATGAGCCAAATTGCAAGTCTTAGCGCAAAATCATTGTCATTAGTTTCTGCAATTTTCTTAAAAAAATCGGTTGCTAGTAATTCATCTAAAGCTTCCTTGATACAAATAAATTTTTTATTTTCTTCCATGGCAATTACCAAGCTTATTATTTTTCAAATTTTCAAGTTCCTAATTATATTTGTTTTTTTCTTCATATTTAAAATTATTTATCATAATAAATAAATATTACAAGACACAATATTTACTAGCCTTGGAATTCAAAGAAAAAATCTATAAATTAGATTTTCAATATAAAGCAAAATTATGAATCTAAACAGTAGGAAAGAAATACAAGAAGAAATTACCCTACTTTTGGCGGAAAAAAGGACTTCTTTAGCTGTTTTTAGAACAGCCATCGCAATTTTTACGTTGCCCTTATCCGTTTTTACCATTTTAACTGCCACGTCCAGGTATTATGACCCTGCCCAATCGATACACTTAATTGCTCCGCTAGTCTCCATCAGTTCAATACTAGTTGTATTTGGTGTATATCTGATAATTAGATCTATGAACAGGATTCGAAGCATTGATCGTAGAATAGAACATTTGAAAAAAGAAAAAGAAGTATGCAAGGAATAAACTAGGCCCAATACCAATGTTTTTATATCCAAATGATCTTATATTTTTGGGAAAATTGTTATGAAAAAATGTTTCATTATATTTTTTATTTCAACCCTTTCAATAGGATTTTTTAATTTAGGTTTTTTAAATATTGGTGCCACAATTGCTAATAATCATCACTCCACCAATTCAAATACTGATTTATTAACAGATTGGTTTGACGGAAAATTTACTGGTCAATGGCAAACTTATTCATCCAAAAATAATGGAATTGTATCTGCGTATTTTAACCAGCTTAGAAATCCAGATTTAGGAATTTTTCAAGGCAGTTTTATTGGTTCTAATAAAGATTTTATAAGTCAATTCAGAGGTTACTTTATTGGCAAAATTTTGCTTGGTAACTTATTTCAAGGCAATGAAAAACTGCCTTTTTGTGGAATAGTTACATCAAACCTTCAAAAACCAGAAATTACAATTTTTTGCCTGAAGATAGGTCTGCTTTACATTAATGGAACATATGAAGCATCGTTTCTTCCACCTTTAACAGGGCATTATGGCATTGGTGTTCAAACATTTCATATGATTGATGAAAATAGACCTGAAAATTTCACAGAAGACATTGTCGATGATTTTCGAGAGGTTATGGTTCAGATCTGGTATCCAACTAAATATTATGATCCAATTTCAAGAGTTGATTATATGGACTACAATACTTTTCAATGGCTCAAGGGTAGATCGCCAATTCCATTATTTACAATTCCTAACTATGCCTATACCTATGTCAATCCGCATGGACATTTATCACCACCCATTGCAGAAAAGGAAGGCGGGTATCCAGTAATAATTTTTTCTCATGGTTATGATGGAGTTTATCAGATATATACTTCTCTTATTGAAGATCTCGTTAGTAATGGCTTTATTGTTGTATCTATTAATCATCCCTATATTGCTGGAATTATTGTTTTTCCAGATGGCAAAACAATTTATGTATCTTCAATTCCGAATAGTTATAAAGAGGCTGAAAAATGGCGCTCGATTGCACTCAGAAGTGTTGTTGATGATGCAAAATTTGTTTTAAGCGAAATTGAAGAAATGAACTCTACACATCCAGATTTTATGGGATGTTTTGATTTATCAAAAGTAGGTATGTACGGCCATTCCTTTGGAGGCGGTGCAACAGCAATATGTTGTTATGAAGATGAGCGTTTTAAAGCAGGACTCACTCTTGACGGATTTTTTGCCTCTAAGGATATCTCAGGAGGGATAAAAAAACCGTTTCTTATGATGATGGCAGAAAATCGAATTGATCAAGATCCATATTTTAATGATATATGGGAAAATTTTACTGCAGATGCCTATGCAGTTTGGATTAATGGTTCAGAACATTACAGCTTTACTGATGTTGGGATTCTATTGAAACACTTACTACCGGCAATCCCGCCAAAATTACTTGGTTTTGGTGACATAGACCCCAAACGGATGGTTAATATTACAAAATCAATTGAACTTGCATTTTTCGAGACATATCTAAAAGGAAATCCAATTAATTCATTAGTAGTAACTTTATTGATGTTTCCTGAAATAATAGTTAAATCAAAATTATAATTTTAAAAACATCAAACTATCTAAAAAAAATTTAACAATGATATTTTGATAAGTTTAATATACAAAGGATTAGATTCAGTTGACGTTATGATCGGGAGGTACTATCTGTAAAATTAAGAGATTATTAATTGAAATGTCAAATTTTACATAATATGAAAGTGATCTTTTGAAATTAAAAATAGAAAATTGAAGATTTGGAGGAAATAAAATGAAAAATAAAAATTTGAATAGATGTTTGACGTATTTAACTGCAGCTTTTATGATTAGTGTCGTAACGCTATCAAGTACAGGTATGATTTTTGATGTTAAAGGTGACATGACAGAAAAACAAAAAACTCTTTATGTTGGTGGGAGTGGACCAGGAAATTATAGCTCAATTCAAAAAGCAATAAACGATGCATTGGACGGATTCATTATATTTGTTTATAAGGAATCTTCTCCATATAAAGAAAATGTCGTAATTGATAAAACCATTCAGCTATTAGGGGAGTCAAAATATTCAACTATTATTGATGGCGGTGAAAAAGAGGATGTAATAAGAATAACTGCAGACAAGGTTACTGTATCAGGATTCACTTTAAAAAATAGCAGGAAGGATTATCTTGATGATGCAGGAGTAGATTTAAGGTCAAGTTATAATATAATAAAAGATAACATAATTGATACGAACAATCAGGGAATGAACTTAGAATACTATTCTAATTACAACACAATTCAAGGAAACCAAATTATTGCAAGTATGATGTATGGAATTCATATTGCTTCAAATGTTTATCAACAAATTGGCTCAAGCTATAACAATATTATTGGAAATGAAATTCTCAAAAATAATATTGATGGTGTCGATTGCTTTTATGGATATTCAAATTATAACAAATTTTCTGAAAACTTGTTTCAAGATAATGACAGATATTCCATAGGATTGAAGGGATCCTGTATCAAAAACGAAATTATTGAAAATAAATTTGTCGGGGGCCATATAGCTATCGAATTATATGCCTGCCCCGATAACTCCATATCAAAAAATGATTTTTATGATTGCACGGGTATTGCCTTGCACCAGTACTCTCCAGGAAATAAAATTACGAATAATCGATTTTTTAACAGCACAATAGAGATTGGATCTCCCGAGTTAATCATAATTGAAAATTGGTTTGAAAAAAATGCAATTGTATTTCAGGCAATAGGCACATTAGATGTTTGGAATACACACATCATAAAGGATAATTTAGCTTCAGGTAAACCTATCCGTTATTATAAAAACATAAATCATGTAACAGTTCCTGAAAATACCGGGCAAGTAATTCTAGCGAATTGTAAAAAAAGTGAGATTCAAGGTCTAAGTTTAAAAGATATTGATCATGGCATTCAAATCGGTTTTTCAGAAGGTACTATTATTGAAGGTAATTGCGCCGACAAAATACGTGTTTATGAATCAAGTCGAACAACTATTTCTAAAAACACAATAATAGGTTACAACCCAAATTCTGGATGGGATGACGGCATATATTTAAGATATTCACCAGACAGTAAAATTATTGTTAACAAATTTGTTGCTGAAGGACAAATCGAGCTTTTTTACAGCCCATCTTGTAGTCTTGAAAAAAACGAATTTACAGATGAAGGTCGATTTGCCATATTTGACTCACCTTCTTGCACGATCAATGAAAATTCATTGAATTATGGTGGTTGCATAAATCTTTATTGGGATTCTGACAATTCTGTAGTAAAAAACAATGTAGTTGCTGCAAAGAACAAAGATTTTTCTGCAATATTTTTGCAAGGCCCATCAAATGTTACAATATCATATAATTCAGTGGTTGGTAACAATAAGGGAATTTCGCTAATTAACTCAGATGGCAACACTATTTACCGAAATATACTAAAAGATAATGATTGGGGAATCTTTGAGATCAGCTCAGATGATAACACTATTTTTGAAAATGTGATAGAGGGTTGCAGTGTTATGGGATTAAAATTATATGGTGATAACAGCAGAATTTACCATAATAATTTTATAAATAATTCCGAGCATGCCTATGGTTCCAGTCCAAATATCTTTGATGATGGATATCCTTCTGGTGGAAATTACTGGGATGATTATGATGGGGAGGACTATTATCAAGGTCCCGGCCAAAATATAACAGGTAGCGACGGTATTGGAGATATTCCTTATTACATTCCTGGAGGTCCAAACAGAGATAACTACCCCTTAATGGATCCGTATGATTTAAACCCGCCAACAATTGAATTCCAAATAAAAGAAAGATATATAGAAGTAAAACTTGGAAATGGAATTGGGGGGCCAGGAGATGAGCGATTGGATGTCAGTGCAAATGATGACACAACTCCCCAATATGAACTTAATCTAACTTTGTATGTCAAAGGTTTTTCAGAAACAGACTGGTCCTTAATAAAAACAATGCCATACATTAGAGAACTTCACAGAGGAAGTATTATAGATAAAGAAATTAAAAATTTTTACGATAACGGATTTGATCTTCTACTTTACAAAATCGTTGCAGTTGATAATAATGGAAATATCGCGGAACGTCCTTCAAGTAATGAAAATCCATTGAAATACATGATTAAAATACTAGATAAATAAAATAATTACAAAAAATATTCAAGATAAAGTGATAATTTCTTCGCAATCTTTGGTGTAGGGGCGAATACCATCATAATTTCTTTCAAAAACAATTTCTTTACTTAATTTACGCAAAAAAAATTTGCAAGGACCTTCTGAAATTTGTTTGCAAGATTTTCTAGTATCGATTCCTAAATCTTGGGAGATTTCAAGTACAGGGCAATAATTCTTACACCGGGTTATCAGTCTTTTTTCTGACATTTCAATAATTTTACAGTCTTCCTTTGGAACCTTTAAAAAATCCAGATAGAATAGCTCGTAAACATCTCTTGTGGAGATTATTACTGATGTTTTATGTTTTTTGTGCCATCTAAAGGCCATAAAATAAAAACTTATTTCATAGAATCTGAAAAGATATAATAATTTGAAAAACCAACGATTTTTTATTATTTGGTCTATGTTCATATTCAATAACATGTTAACAGGGAAATGTATATCTAGATTAACGGTGGTATTTAAAGATAAGAGTAGTTAATCAGAAAATAATAAACATTTGAATTTTTTAGTCAAAATCAGAACCAAAATCATATCCGCAATATGGACACTCCCAGCCATCATCCATTATATGGTGACAATTTGGGCAAGTTTTTCCGACATCAAAATTCTGCTCTTTTGCATCCAAATAACAACCACAATTGGGACATTCATAGTATTGACTTTGGGATCCAATGATTTTTTTCATTTTTGTTCCGCAATTGGGACAAACCCAAATATCAATCATACTAAAAATGTGTGAATTTTATTATATTTAAAACTTTGTATACAAAAGGCTACATCCCGAAATTAGTTCAATGATGACCTCTTGAACGCCATTTCGCAATGAGATTCTTAAAAACAATT
>JAFGPP010000125.1 GCA_016936135.1 Thermoplasmatota archaeon | reverse complement strand
CAAAGTTAAAAATTAAATCATTTCGCACCTCCCTTTTTTAAATGAAGTTGCTTAATTTCGTAATCGAACGGGCCTTATGCGAAAAAATTATGCTTTTTTAAAAAATTTATTTTTTAATTTGTTAATTATTTTGTAACCCGGCACAATCAAAATACATAATAAAGCTATTACGCCAAGATAAAAACCAATTCCTGGTCCCCAATTACACATTATATCCACATTTCCTCCAATCCCTGGCAGAGATATTTCTAAATTTCCATTACCCATAAAACTGCCAACACCTACTTCTGTTACTTGAGACATGGCAACAAAGAATAGCAATACAACAATAAAGACTAATATTCCTGCAATAGTTAAAATAATTGTAGATATTTTTTTGAATCTCTTGTGTAAAAATATAGTTAAAAGCAAACAGATGCCAGCAACTATAACTAACAAGCCCAGTAATTGAAGAACCGTTGTCAATTCTTCAGGAATTTCACTGATCTCTCCTCCAATCAAATTTGAGGTAGATGACATTGTCACTATCGCAGAAGGAATAAGCAGTGTTTGAGTCGAAGTAATTGTGCTGCCACTTTCACCTGCCAAACTCCACCATGGATTTGCTATTGCAATTATTAGAATTCCTAATGCGATTAACCATATACCAACTTTTAGTTGTTTTTTCAAAAGTAAAATAATTGCTGCAAGAATAAGGATACCAATACCAAAGGCAATGGCTGCATTATGAAATAATGAATCAATATCGGCTACAACGTTTACAGTTTTGTCGCTTTTTATTTCAATGTCGTAGTTTGCAGCTGTTTTTCCATCTTGATCTAGAGTTATTGTATAGAGTCCAGGAGGAACTTTAATATTTGCTGTGCCTTCCCTATTTATATCCACGGTTTGCGATTTACCTTGTCTTTTTAAACTAACAACACCACCGGAAATTGATGAAGAATAGGCGTTAAACGCTTGAAAATCAACATTAAATTTAGCATTGAAATTAATCTCCAGCATTTTATCGGCATCAATTTTAATGTCCATTTCATTTACATATGACTTATAACTAGTTTTTAGGGTGTATTCCTCAGTATAGATATGTGTAAAAATATATTCGTCTTCTGCTGTTTTTTCTCCTGACAGCGTCTTTTTTTCAATCATATTTTCGCTTGTTAGGGTTGGATTTATATCAACGGCAGGGGCAAGTCCCCAACTATCCTTAACCCTAATATTTAATTGATAAAGTGAAAAAGAATAGGATTCTTTAATCGGAAATAAACTATTGATTGTTCTGAGTTTTATCTGTTTTTCTTCTACCAAAAAACCCTTAAATAAACATTGTAACTTATATGGTTGATTTGGGTAACAAGGTGCAGTCAAATTAATCTTACCATTCTTATTTGAAGAACCCTCTGAAATGATTTGATTTTTTACGATCAATTTAAATTGGACGTTTTCTATAGGTTTTTTATTTTGGTCTAAAACGGATAGTTCCAATGTTCCTTCAGAACTACAAAAAATTCTTGTATCTTGATTGCCCTCTAAATTAACAATGGAGTATCCAATAAACTCCCTGTTTTTTTTAAACAGTGGATTTTCTCTGTAGATTTTAACCACATAAGTCCCAGGTGTAAGATCCGGAAACTGAATTTTTTTAAATAATGATGCATTTTTCCAATCAAAAAGATTTACCACCATTTTTATAGTATCAATTAAGGTTTTATTTTCAAACTCAATATCCATTTCTCCCATGGGAAGTCTAACCACTGAACCAGAAGATGTGATACTGTTATCACGAAATAACTCTGCGTATATATAGGATAATTTTTTTCCCGATACTGCTGAAAGTACAGCACCAAGAGGAATTGAATTTGCTAAGTGAACAGAGACTGTTAATGAGTATCGTTCCGTTTCCTCTTTAGGATCTGTTAATACATTCTCCCTGCCAATAGGTCGTTGAGTTACTATCTCTTGAAATATTTCAGATTCTTTATCAATTGCACCGTAGCCTTCTTTTTCAAACGTAATAAATTCCATATCAAATATTACATTCATACCCTGTTCAAGCCTAGTATTATGATTGCCATTTTCATAGGAATTTCTACATGCGTAAAGATCTCCCGTGTCAGCTTCTAGGCCTGGAAGTTTCACATGCTGGTGAATAGAGGATTTTACTTGGATACCATCATTTTCGCCACTAATAAATCCAGAATTTGAAGAAAAAATAAAACCGTGAGCCTTGCCATTAGATGGGTCATCCATACACATCCAAGCCTTGCTTCCCAAGTCATTATCATCATTTGTTGCCAAAATCCACTCTGCCGGATGTGCATTTGGATCTGTCGGCACATCATAATCGATAATACTATTATCTTCAGAGTAAAAATGTATTTTTGGCAAAATATTACCAATATTCATTTTTTCTATTGTTGCACTTCTGGCCTTTATTGTCGACAGGCTTGCATAGGTTGGATCACGTTGTTTTGTTCCTGATATATCCGTTGTTTGTAAAACCTCATGATTAACGTTTACCGATAATCTTTTTGAAATAAGAGGGTTATAATAATATGTATAAATATTATCAGTTTTTACAGTTCCTTCTGGCGATTTTCCTTCTATACGAACTCTAGCCATCAAGTTACCATCGACAAGAACGGTTTTTGAGATTTCTTTTGCCCATTGTGAACCGGTATATTCTCCAGAAGGATCAATGCTATATGACATGTAAAAAGTTGCAATTTGCTCGGCATTAACAGTTTCAAATTCCGTTGAATTCAATTTTAATTTTATGGCACAATTTGCCATTCCGTTTCCAAGTAATTCTCCCCTTTGTGCAATGCCATACACAATGTAACCATCTTCTATAACTTGATAATAATCAAAATCCATGATTTGTCCAGATATAGGTTCATAAAAATAGTGAGTATCTACAATTTTTATGTGATCTTTATAATCTGGTCCCTGTTTTTCGGAACCGTCATAAAAAATAAAGTACTTTTCTTTACCATTGGCTGTAGGTGGAACAATAAAAACAAGACTACAAGCAGATATATGCAAATCATCTGAGTGCACTAGGTCATAAATTTGAGATTCCAGTTCTGTTATGTCTGATCCATCATCTGCACCTACTCGGACTGAATGAATGGTTTCGTTTTTTGCCCAACATGTATCGTCAAAGGTTATTCTGACATCTATTGGTTGATATTTTGAATTATCTAGGATGGTGTCAAAAGGAATTGATATCTCTTGTTTGTAACCACCCAGATCTGTACTTCTTGTATAATCTGCAGAAACTAAATTTAAAGAAAAAGCGGGAAAAATGAGTAATGCAACTATCAAAAT
>JAFGPP010000124.1 GCA_016936135.1 Thermoplasmatota archaeon | reverse complement strand
TGGACTGAAAAATATCGGCCAAAAAATCTTGATGAATTAATTGGAAACGAACAGGCAAAAAAAATTTTGAGACAATGGGCAAAAGATTGGAGCAAGGGCATTCCGAAAAAGCGAGCTGTAATTCTTGACGGTAAACCGGGAATAGGTAAGACTAGCTGCGCTCTGGCACTTGCCAACGAATTTGGATGGCCTGCAATAGAGCTCAATACATCTGATGCAAGAAATGCAAAAAAAATTAAGGCTATCGCTACTCTTGGTTCATTATGTGATACTTTTGATGACAAGGGTAATTTTGTGTCATCTATTAGTGGTGGCAGAAAATTAATAATTCTGGACGAGGCAGATAATCTTTACGAACGTATCGATGATAACAATAGTTCGTCTAGCGACATGAGCGACAAGGGAGGAAAAAAGGCGATAGTTGAAACTGTAAAAAATACAAAACATCCGATTATACTTATTGTAAATGATTTTTACAGCTTAACAAAAGGCAGTGGTGAAAATCTTAAAAAATTGTGCAACCACATTCGTTTTCTTAATCCTTATCCATCCAAAATTATCATTTTATTAAGAAAAATCTGTCTTATTGAAAAAATTATTGTCGACGAAAAGGTATTGTCAATAATTGCAGAAAGATGCAATGGAGACATTCGCTCTGCCGTAAGAGATTTACAGTCATTATGTTTTAATAGAAAAAATTTAGATTTAGAATCATTAAATGCTGTAGGTTACCGTGATCGGGAAATAGATATTTTTGTCGCATTAAAAGAAATTTTCAAGGGTAATGACCTCGGTAAAATCAGGAAAACTATTTTACAACTTAACGAGGATCCAAAAACTTTGATCAATTGGATAAATGAAAATATTGCCCATCAATACAAGGATATTGTTGATCTTGCAGGCGGATATGAAGCTTTATCATTAGCAGATGTTTTTCTAGGAAGGACACATAGAAGACAACAATTCAGTTTGTGGTCCTATGCATGTGATATAATGAACGGAGGCGTATCTGTTTCAAAATCACATGATTATCCAAACGATAGATATCAATTTCCATCTTGGATCAGACAAAGCGCAAAAAATAAAAACATTAATGAAATTAAAAAAAGCATTTTTAACAAAATTGGAAAATACTGCCATTGTTCAAACCAAAAAGTCGCAAGCATTATGTCCCATCACATAATTACAATGATGAAAAACGATTATTTTTTTGCCAACAAAATGATTCATATCTTTAAACTTAGTGAAGACGAAACAGAGTATTTATTGGGAAGGAAAATTGAAGATAAACCCGAAACAAAAAAGGGATTCAAAAAAAAGATTGAAGAAAAGACCGATCAGGCAATTAAACAAAAAAATTTAGAAAAACAACAGCGACTATTTGCCCTCTGATTTAATATCGTCAATTTTTCTCATGGTTTCGACAGCTTGTTGTTTATAGTGTTCCTTTAATTTATTGTGCGTCTCATCCGAAATCTTTTTTGCCCTATGCTGTTTTTCCAGATCTTTTAGAAGTGACATAAGCAAACTTTTCTTTGTTTGGAGTAACTCCTCTGATTCGTAAGAGATTTCTTTTATTTTAGTTGTTTTTTGTTTTCTGAATGAATAAATGGTAGTAACTGCAAGAAGTATTACTAGAAGTGCAATTGATATTACTATATACCAGCTGATGGGTGCCTCTGTAGGTTCGTAAAGCAGAAGACGAAAGCTGTTTCCTTCTTTAAGATTAGTCCCGCTGAAAATTGTCTTTTCATTAAAGGTAACCGTAACATTTGTAGAATTTCTAAGAAATGCCTTTTCAAATATTTTTACTGTAGATGGAATGCTATATGAAATAACCAGTTGTATAGAACTTAACTGTGGTATACCAAATGACGATATGTTGCATTGATATTTATCTTTGCTTTCGTCAGGTGAAAAGGAAACTTCGCTATTTTGGATCAACACATTAATATTTTCGGCTTCAGAACTTACCGAGAAATAAATTAAATCATAATATTCTTGGGAATTTCCCCTGATCGTAACAGTTTCTTTAACAGATATTGCATCTCCATTTTTGGAAATGACGATTTTATGATTTTCTGCTTCAATAGTTTCCGAGCTTGCCAAACCTGAAATAACTAATAGCGATATTGCTATACAGCAGAACAGGAACGATTTGATTCTTTTCATATTGAACATTTATGGTTAAATTTTAATGTTATTTATCTAGTTTTCTAAATTCATGATATCTGTAAATTTTTTAATAAAATCTAACAAATGATTTAGCCTTATTTTTAGAGGTTTTTTATTAGGTGAAAAACATCAAATTATAAATAAATTTTTAACTTTTAATTCATAATAATATACTTGCCTTTTTAAACTATCAAATTATAAAAAAAACTGTGAAAAATTATTTTGCATATATCTTGGTATTTTTCTCAATTTTTTTAATAAATTCATCAATTTCTTTATGAATACAATTATAACCGTTCTTTGATCTTGGAAGAGTAAAATAAAATGCCGCTCCTTCTCCCAGCCCATCGCTTTCAGCCCAGATTTTCCCTCCGTGCTTTTCAACAATACGTTTACATATTGACATTCCCAGACCGCTACTTGAAAAATCATGTCTTGATGAATCCGCTTTATAGAATTCGTCAAAAATTCTATCCAACTGAATCTGTGTCATACCTAGGCCATTGTCTTTTACTTTAACCAAAATCGAATCTTTATCATCAAGTGCATCGATAGTCACCATTCCATTTTCATTTTCCTTTGAATATTTCATAGAATTATTTAGTATGTTTTCTATCAATTCTTCTAATCTTAGTTTATCAGCCATCACATAAATATCTTTTGTAACATTGTTAATAACGTTAATTTTCTTTTCTTCAAATAAAAATTTGTTTTTCGTTATTACTTTATTTATTTCCTCAAAAAGATTAGTATTTTCAAAGTTTAGTTTTATTTTAGAAGAATTCAAAGACGCTAGTTCTACAGTTTTTACCACTAGATTTCTCAGATAGCTGACATTTCTGTTTAATATTTCAAAGATTTCCTTTTTATTTGGACAATTTTCTTCTTTTTCAATAAGCGGAATTAAATTCATTAAAGGCATAAGAGGGTGTTTTAAATCATGACCAAGTTGGTTAATAAATTCGTCCTTCTGATTCAGCAACTTTTCAATTTCCTCATTTCTTGTCAATAATTCTTTCTCCATCTTTTTTCTTTCTGATAAATCCCTTCCAACATAAACCACGCCTCTAGTAAGACCAGTTTTATCTTTGATGGATGTTACGGAAACAGACATTGGAATATTTTTACCGATTGAATCTTTAAAATTCACTTCCATATCTTTTATAGGCGTTGTAACATTTTTTTGTTGGACAATTTTGTTGTGTATTTCTGCAAGAGGTTTCATTTGTGAAAGGTTTGTAATATTTTGATTAACTAATTGATCCTCGCCGCAACCAAGGGTATTCAAAGCCGCATTGTTAGCCATTGTAATTCTGCCCTTGGGATTTATTAGAAAAAGTGAGTCTGACATAGTTGACACAATTTTTTCGGCTGCCGTAGTTATAGTTGGATTAAATAATCCATATTTCCACATACCATATCCAAATGCAGTAATTAGGAAAAAGAAACCCAGAGAAATATAATCGGGACCTGTTATACCTAATGAAAGCGGAATAATCCCGTACGTAAGATTATATATAATTGGAAAATAACAGCCAGCAAGTACTAAAAATACCCTATTTTTTTCCTCGGTATCTTTTTGCTTTTTATAGTAACTATAACAAATAATTAAAATAGAAAATGATAGGGCAATTGACCAAACTGTGGATAAATATATCAGTGTACCATTCTCAGGCATGGTGGTGACGTAACCTAAATCAGAATCTGTCAGTTTTCCAGATATAAAATCTGTTGAAAAATCAAATATTGAAAAAATTAATGCAGGTAGATAGACTAAAAGTATTGTGATTGGTTTTTTCATTATGTAGATTTTCTTTGTAAATATCAAGATAAACAAAAAAAGTACTACTAAAACAAATGGCCAGAGAAAACCAAACTTTAACCATAACGCAGCTGATACTAAGTCTGTTGCCTGACGGAACCCAAATTCAGAAAAGGTCCAGTAGGACACTGTTATCGAGAATAGTAAAAATATTTGATTAAGCCTGTCTTTTGGTTTTTGTATATATACAATTAACCCAAAAAATAATGCAGCAATACATGTGTAAAGCGAAGTTAGAGCAAGTAGATTCATCCCATCTTCATGTCTATATGGTCTTCTTTGTATATTAAATTAATTTTTATTTTCTAACTAAATTATTTTAAAAAAATTACTAAAAAGACTTTAAATTTCTCTTGGACAAATTGTTAAATAAAAATACATTCATCGTTTTCAAGTAAACTAGCTACATTATTTATTTTCAATTGTGATAACAGCATTAAATGAAAATCACGGAGTATGCAAATCCAGAAGATTTCTTGTTGGTGCTAAAGGAAAATGCGGGGATATGCTATGAAAACGATCTAATGCTTGGTTTAACACAATTATTAACAAAAGATCGTGATACTTTCAGAACTAATCCATTTTTAGCAACTGTAGAAAAAGACAGTAAAGTTGAATTATTTATTTTCATGACTCCTTCATGGCCAGTTCTTTTATATGGCGAAAATACCCCTGATGAATCCTTAATTGTTGATCTAATAAATTACATCAATCAAAAGAATCTTACAATATCTGCTGTAAATGCAAAAAAATCCCTTTCTTTCCTTTTTGCTAAAACTTTTTGTGATATGAACGGCAAATCCTACAAACTCAGAATGGAGATGAAACTATTTGTTTTAAAAAAAGTAATGCCCGTTAATCCATGCAATGGTTACTTAATTCAGGCTGATGCTGATTATCGTGATACTATTATTAAATGGGCTCGACTTTTTAATAAGGAAGTTAAAATTAACGATGATGAAAGCTTTGTAGAGTCTCACGTCGATTTTATTATTCGTACAGGTAACGCGTTTTTATGGATTGATAAAAAATCTGTATGTATGACCTTTCGTGAAAGACCACATGAGTATGGAATATCCATTGGATATGTTTACACGCCACCGGATTTACGTCGTAAGGGATACGCTACAAATTGTGTTGCGCAAGTTAGCCAACGCTGCCTGAATGATGGGTTTAGTTATTGTACCTTATTTACAGATATTTCAAATCCAACATCCAATAGCATATATCAAAAAATTGGTTACAGGCAAATTGGTGATTACGCAATTTATGATTTTTTAAAATAACTTGAAATGGCGGATAATTTTAAAATAACCTCTGTTTCAAGTTAAAATTAGTAAAATGGGCCCGCTGAGATTTGAACTCAGGTTACTACCACCCCAAGGTAGAAGGATACCAAGCTACCCCACGGGCCCGGATTTAACCGCATCTAGGTATTCCTACAAAATCCTTTCCATAAATAACTTATTTTATTCTTATTTTTGAAAAGAATAATGAATTTGGGATCATTTTTTCTTGCGAGTAATTGGGCCAAAGGCAAACTGTGCTACATATGAAATAATGAGTGCAAGAACGAAAATTGGGATCAAATAAGTGTTAATAAAGGTGCCAATTGCTTCAATTATTGGTGTTTCATTGCTGTTACTAATTATCAACATAATCTGAGCTGCAATCCATGCACCTAAAATAAATCCAATGGCAGAAACTAATGGGTATATCCATTGATATTGTTGTTTATACTTGCGGTAGAAGTAAGTGTTGTAACCTGAGAGAAGCATCGATGCAAAGATAATTAGCAAATATTCATGGAGTCCTTCACCTAAAGCAGTGATTATAAAAATATCTTCATCTGAAATCCGTATTATCTCAATAATTATTCTTAGAATGATTAAGCCAATTAATGCACCGATAAGCGGACCTGCGATTTTGAAAGTATTGCCATACCATTGGGAAACATGGTCTCCGGCATCTTCGACTTTTTTTTCGAATTTTCTGCCTATTTGCTCGGCCTTTTTTCCAATTCCTTCAGCGGTTTCTTCAATTTGATCTTCTATTGATTTTTTATCTTTTGTTTCTATTTTTGGTTCATCTGAAGATTTTATTGGTTTTCCACATTTAGTACAAAATTCTGCTTTTTCTGGAAGCTTAGCTCCACAATTTGTGCAGTATTCCATATCATTCACCCTAAATGTCGATGCTGCTAGATTGATTAAACCTATTTAATACATTCGAAGATTTCTTAACAAAATATATTGAACAATTATATCACATTTTAACTTTAGCCAAAATTTCCTCTGTGCAAGGTTTTATTATCAATTCGAAATTCAAAGAATAAAACTATTTACCAATGCATTGATATAACAATGATG
Source organism: Thermoplasmatota archaeon (assembly GCA_016936135.1). Taxonomy (GTDB): domain Archaea; phylum Thermoplasmatota; class E2; order DHVEG-1; family DHVEG-1; genus JAFGPP01. The sequence goes on along the minus strand of JAFGPP010000124.1, from coordinate 8,110 downwards.
GCGGAAGATTTTTCCAAGAAATCACAAACTACATGGGATACAATTGCCCAAAGCTTTGATACTACCAGGAAAAAGCCCTGGAAACAATGTGTTGAATTCATAAATAAATGTGCAAAGAGCGACACAATCGTAGACATTGGATGTGGAAATGGTCGACATCTCTTATTGTGCGCTGCAAATTGTAAAAAAGCGATAGGAATTGATATTTCTAATGAATTGTTGAAAATCGTCAAAAATAAGGTTCTTGAAAATAAAATCGATAATGTTTTCCTTCTTCAATCAGATCTTGTTAACCTATCTATAAAAGATAAATCTGTCGATTCTGTATTGTTTATTGCATCTTTACACAATGTTAAAGAAAGAAAGAACCGTGTTAAAGCACTTCGTGAGGTACGCCGTATTTTGAAAAAAGATGGAAGGGGTTTAATTAGTGTTTGGTCTCGCTGGCAGGACAAATATCGTAAAATGTTTTTTAAAAAATGGTTTACAAGTTTTGGTAAAAACGAGTTTGGAGATATCGATATATTTTGGAGACAAAATGGGCTTAACATCCCACGTTATTATCATCTCTATAGCAAAAGAGAGTTTAAAAACGATATAATTGAAGCAGGGTTAAGCATAATTGAATTTAGATCTGAAAAGATAATTTCAAAAAAATATCCTGATAACTTCTTTGCCATAGTACAACGTTAAAGTTCAATTTTATATTTTTTATGATTTTTTATACTGTTATATCTTTGTGTTCGAAATATATCATAGCAATAATCATAGCCCACATTGCAACAATTAACAATACTACTACCCCTACAAAATCAGCTTCTCCAAATTTTAGTGTATCATAAGGATCGAAATAGTGCGTAATTGAAATTATGCCCATGAATTCGTAATCGGTAACCATCTGGCCCAGAGATTCAAAAATAAACATACCTACAATTAAAGCAATCATAATGATACTTGCCTTCATTTTTTCGTTAATTACTACCGACACAAGTAATCCGATACCAATTATTGCAAGGAAATACGGAATAGAGACTAGATGGGTTAAGAAAACATTGTAAAAGTTTAATTCCTGATCTATTGCAACTGTAGCTCCAATTATTGCCAGAAAAGTCAAAAAGTTAATTGTTAAAACCATCGGAATTAAGCCAATAAATTTTTCAAAAACCACCTGTTTTCTTGAAACTGGGTTTGACATCAGTAAATCAATGGTTTTGCCTTCGATTTCTTTTGAGATAACCGAGGCCGATACAAAACCAATCATTATACCCAGAATTAAAAGCCAGAATATCTGATATAGTTCAATATTTAGAAACCCAATATAGGATCCCATATCTTCAGCGCCTCTGAAAAACTCAAATCCTTCCGCAAAACCGGATTCTATTATTTCTGATAGGGATTCTTCAAAAGCAGGGTACATGCCCGCATACATTAATGCCATTGCTATAAATAGAACGCTCAGAATTATTGTAATCCTGCTATAGTCTTTTACAGTTTGAAACGCAATTCTAAGTCGAAAAATACGTTTAAAGCCGAGATCATCTGCCATAATTATTTTTTCCCTCGTAGTAGCGAATGAAAATATCTTCAAGACTGAATTCATTAATCTCCAAGTCCAAAACGGTGTATTTTGATATCTCTTTAATCCATTTGTCAACATTGTCTGAGGTTTGGAACTCTATCCATCCATCGACAATTTTCATATTTTCTGGGCCTTTAAATGTAGATGGCGGTTCTTTGATTTTTAGTCGAATAAATTTACCCAATTTACTTTTTAGACTATCAACATCTTCTAGTGCTACAAGTTTTCCATCCCTGATAATTGCTACTCTATCACATATTTTATCGACTTCACTAAGTATGTGGGATGAAAAAAAGATTGTACGGCCGTTCTTTCTTTCAGAAAGAATAAACTCGTAGAATTTTTGTTGGAGAAGAGGATCAAGACCAGATGTTGGTTCATCAAGAATTACAATTTCAGGATCGTCCATAAAAGCTTGCACAATACCCATTTTCTGCTTCATGCCTTTAGAATATCCCTTTATTTTTCTATCCAATGGTATTTCAAAAATCTCAAGAAGCTTGTCCAGCAAAGGCAAGTCTGTATTTCTTAATGAGCTAAAATAGTTCAAAAACTGTCTGCCTGTCAAGTGTTCATACAAAGCAAGTTCACCAGGTATGTATCCTACTAGTGATCTTATTTCAACAATACTGTCTTTAATATTTTTACCAAAAATGTATGCTTCTCCGCTGGTCGGACTAAGTAAACCTAAAAGAGTTCTAATAGTAGTTGTCTTCCCTGCACCATTAGGACCAAGGAATCCAAATATCTCTCCTCTTTTTACAGAAAAATTTAAATCTTCTATACCCAAAATGTTACCATAATACTTAGTTAAATTCCTAGTTTCTATTACATCCATCTCGCATCCAAGGTATCAAAAACTAAAAAGAATATATAAATATGCGTGAAAAACAACTATGTCGCTTTTTTATTTGTTAAATAACTGACAACAATTAGAACAATAATTGATGCAAATATCCCCCAAATAGCTGATAGAAAACCATATGTTGGTAAGAAACTAAATTGGAAGAAAAATATCAATATTTCGCCACTAATTATACTTGCAATACATCCATATTTTGTTGCTTTTTTCCAGTAAAGTGCAGCAATTGTTGTTGGACATAGGACCGCCAGTCCAGAAAAGGTAGTTTTCACAAGCGTTCCCATAATTCCCTCATTTGGATCGTATCCTGCAAGTACAAACCATATGGAAAAAATAGAAAGTATTACAATGAAAAATTTTGCATACGTTATTTGATTGTTTTTCTTTTTTGGAAACAAGTCCCTTGATAGCATTGTTGATAAAGAAAGAAGTTGTGAGTCCGCAGTCGACATCAATGCTGCAAGTGCACCAATCATAACAAATGCATAGATAAATGAAGGAGTATATTTTGCAACCATTAAAGGTAATACGGAATCTTCCTGGCCTAAAGGAACCTCTATTCCTGCTCCATGGGCCCAAACTCCTATCAGAACGGGAAAAAGAAACAAAAAGGATACAATTATCGGATAAAGTATCATTGACCACTTGAGGGATTTTTGATCTTTTGCAGCATAAAACCTTGAAAAAAGCTGGGGAAACATTGGATCCGCAAAAATCCACAGCAGCATAAAGGAAAACCATATTTGTGGTAAGAAGTAATCTCCACCCCCGGGTCTTGAAAATAATTCTGGATTGCTTTTGAATGCCAAAATATTTGCATTTTCAAAACCTCCCAGGTTTACAGCAACAAAGATTACGGCAAATGTCAATGCCAAAACCATAATTACTCCCTGAATAAAATCGGTCCACCCAGATCCTCTCATTCCACCAGTTAGAACATATACCATTATTACTAGCATTGTAACAACTGCGCCTATCTGCCAAATTACTGTTCCGGTGACCTGTTGAATTAAAAGTCCTGCACCTATTGCTTGAACAGCCAAGTAAGGAATGGTAAAAACCACCATTACTGCCATGAAAACAATTCGCAAAATTTTGCTATTAAATCTATCTCCAATAAGCTCTGGGGGTGTAATATAACCATTTTTCTTTCCTAAAATCCACACTTTACGTCCAATAAAATAAAACATTATTGCCATAATTGCGGTGCCAAAGGCCATAATACCATACTGCCCAAAGCCTGTCTTGTAAGCATTACCGGCAAAACCCAAAAATGTGAAGGCTGAAAAATTTGTGGCAGCAAGTGTGAAAAATAAAATTACCGGCCCAAAGGTTCTACCTGCCAAAAAGAAATCCTCAGGAGTTTTTTTTGTTTTTTTATAAGAGATTATTCCAAGGACAATTAAAATACAAAAATAAACACCTGCAAATATCAAGAATTCCATTAATCATCACTCCATATAAATTTAGAAAATAGGAAAAAACAAAGTGATAAAAAAACTGTCAAAATAAACAGGTATACTACCCAATACGGCAAACCGGAAATCAACGGAGTTGCCTGTCCCCAATTCCAAAAATCTAGTGAAAGTATGAAAATTCCAATCAAAAACAGGGTTATTATCAAAGTGTATTTTTTATCCAACCAATTCGGCAGATTACTCACGGTGCCACCTCCGAAGCTCTCTACCATTTCCTGGTTTTTTCGGCTGGAAACGGCAAAAACAGTGCCACAACAATGTAAGGAAAATAATTACCAAATTTAAAACATTTTTTATTTTAATTGATTTTTTTCAAACTACTATACAACAGGTTACTAAGTTCACCAATTTTCTCAGGTGTAAGCTCATCCACCCTATTTTCCAGATAAGGCATTGAATCATCTTTTAAATCATAAATATTATGCAAAGTAGTTTTTATCTTCTTTCTACGATGCGAAAACAACGTTTTTGTTAGGCTAAAAAAGAAAGTTTCATCCATTAAATCAAATGGCGGTGATTTTCTAGGAATCAATCTTACAATGCTTGAGTCAACCTTTGGTTGTGGTAAAAAACAAGTTTTGGGTACCGTTTCAATCATTTCACAGTTGGCATGATAATGTAACATAACGGATATTCTAGAATAGGATTTGGTTTTGGGGATTGCAACTATTCTTTCAGCAAATTCTTTCTGATACATTAATACGGCCATTTTAAAGTTGTAATTTAAAAGTTTGAATGTAAGAGGAGAGGAAATCTGATAAGGAATGTTAGATACAATTTTATCAATCCTGGGTAGTTTATCAATCTTTAGCACATCGCCCAATATAATCTCAACATTTTCTGGAGCATTTTTTAAAAGTGAGTCTGCCAAAGATTTGTCAATTTCAATAGCAATTACCTTTTTTGCCTTTTCTGCCAAACGCAGGGTAAGAATTCCTTTACCGGGACCTATCTCAAGAACTGTTTCGTCTTTACATATGCCAGCATAATTTATCTCGCGATCTGCTACAGAATTATTAATCAAAAAATGTTGTCCCAGATGTGGTTTTTTCATGATATTTAGTAGCCGCTGTATTGGTTCTTTACAATTGGCGGACGGGTAAACAACCTATATTTTTGATTTGGATCTGTAAGTTCCAATTCAATACGCTTAGCTATAAGTTTATCAGGCGCCCTTAAAAAATCAATTCTATTAGTCATATCCTCAAAACTTGAAAAGGGCTGCTTGCGCCTCTCATCTAAAATATCATGCATCATTTTTTTTCCTAGACCTGGAAGCAATTCCAATACATGAAAACGGGTAGATATCGCCGGTGCCTCGTTAAAAAATTTTATGAAGTAATCCATTTTATTTTTTACGATGTCCAAAAGAACATATGTCATTTCACCATGTGCCGTTGAGGTCATGTCTTCATAATTAACCCGACCTTTGATTTTGTTTATTTTGTTTCGTTTTTTAGGATCCTTTCCTACATAAATGCGTTCACCTATAGCAATCGATGCGTTATTTTTTGGAATTAATTCCAGGAGTGTAAACTGATTTTCACCTATACCATATACTGTAGGATGGCGCTTATGAGGAGGCAAATCTCCCCTTCCCTTTGGTAAGTAATCTAACACGTAAACGTAATCCTCCACCTTCATTCCTCCCTTATTCAACAAAATATTTGTTTACAATCTCCAAGATTTTTTTAATATTATTTTCACTCAATGTTATTCTTGACTTAGCAAATATTGTTTTAACATCACCTACAGATGTAGGGAGCAGATCTGCAATTTTATATGCATACAGATCATCAATGATTTCCAACTTCTTTAAGTCTTTAATAAGGTCCTGCGTTTTTTTTAAGGGAAGTTTGGAAAATTTTTGAGCGTGTTCAAGGGCAATCCGTTGCTCGTATAATAACTCTTTACGTTCCTTGCTCAATTTTTTTAATATGTTTTTAACTTCTGCAAGTGAAACTGGAGTGACATTTGTCTCATGGGTTGTCACTATTTAACCCTCCGAAGATGTTCTGAACGAATAATTAAAGTTTTATGTTTTTTTCCAACAACCACTCCTACAAGATATGCTTCGCCCTGAGTGCCTTCGATTTTACCTGTGTATCCATGAAAACGGATGTGAGGCATTCCCTTGTGTACCGATGGGTCAATTACTATATTTACATTATCTCCTTTGTCAAATTGTTGTAATGCCCTTGCAATAGGTGAGATAGCTCCCACCCGGGGTTTTTTAGTTAATATGTGTCTGCTTTTGCTTCTTATACCTTTAGATCGTTTCACCATTTTTTATTCCCCCTTAATTTCCATCACGTCAAGCTCTTTAACGATACAGGGAATACTTATCAATTCGCTTATATTTGGATATGTATTGCCATTGTCTCCAGATACCAGCTCTTTAATATACGTGCCAGATTCTGATTCAATAGTTAACGTTGCTATGTTACCGTCTACCGAATCAACATTGCAAGCATATATCTTTTTTTCTCTAATCATATTAGCCCGTCTTCGGGCCACCCGCGACGGTGTATATTGACTAATTGTGGTTCCCTGTAATGTTCGGGCTGCCTTTTTAAGTTTTTCTATATTTATTGACTTTTCCCCCAATATTTTTACTCGGTATATTTTTCGAAACTCTGCATTTTTTACCCTAACAACCTCTTCACCATCAGAATAGCGAAGATTGGAAACCTCGACCTTACCCTTTGCGTATTTGTTAATTTCTTTAGTCAAATCCGACATTTCCATTTTTCTAATTTTTAGGTCTTTTATCTCTAAAACAAAAGGCCGACCGGTGCCAAGCATTCTAACGTCAATATCTTCACGCCCACATCCGTGAAACGATTCATCTGTCCCTTTAGTCTTTTGCAATAACTTTTCTGCAATAAGTTCCTCCACGCTCTCATCGTAGAGTTTACCTGTATAGGAGCATCTTCTACAACCTTTTCCACGACATATTCGGCAAAACCATTTAGTTTGTGGAATACCCCTTACTAATTTTCTGTATCGTCCATATACATAAAGTGATTTTATCTGTAAATCAACAACATCGTAAGATGTATCAACAACAGCCATTATCGTAGGATTCTCAAAATCCACTGTTTTTCGTAATTTTTCTTCTAATTTTTTGCCGATTTCTCTATTTAGCTCGTTTTTGATTGATTCAGCAAAAGGTAATGGAAAGCTTGCCTGGATTTCCTGCTCCTTTTTTAGAATTTCATCATCAATCTTGCAACCTATAAGAAAGGTTTCAAATTCATAATTTTTTAAAGCATCAATGATTAAATTTGTGAAGTGATCTATTTTATCAGTTATACCTTCGCATAACCAGCATTTCTCAATTGATTTGGAGCGATTCTTTAAATGCTGGCGCAAAACTGATCCTCTGTAATTGTTTGAAATATCATGACCAATTTTTGCAAAAAATCTACCCAGACATGCGTTACAAATTGGATATTTTGAAAGAATTTTATCGGCAAGATCAACGTTTTCTAATGAATGCAATTCTTCTGACATGAAATAAGCTGAATTGAATATGGTATTTTAAAGGATTCATAAATTTTTTTAAAAAAATTATTATTAATAGAAATTGATTACATAATATTCAAAAGGGAAATATTTAACTATGGTAAAAAATAAAGGTAAGATACTTGGTAGGAAAGATAATGATCCAGAGTGGATAAGAAAAGTTGCTTACTACTTTGAATCTAGTAAGGGAGATAAATACAAGAATCAATTAAGAGAGCTATTTATGGATTATATTAGGGATGGAATGAGACCAGAAGTTGCATGGAAAAAAGCTCAAAAGGTTCTTGATTCCTTTGATTTTGGAAAAGAATAAAATTTTACTAATTTATTTGATGTTTTTGGTTTTGGAAAATAATTATGTGATTAATTGTGCAATTCTCCAATTAATATGATAAAATCCAATTTTAAACATACTTTTTGCAGTTAAGTTTTTATAATACAACTAGATTTATTTATTCGGAGGAATTGCTAAAAAAGATATTGGGGGAAATAATATGAAAAGAAAAATAATTGGTTTTCTAGTTTGTACGCTTTTAATTACCACAATATTACCAATTACAGTTACTTCAGATCACCTATCTAACAATATTATTTACGTTGATGACGACAACATAGAAGGTCCATGGGATGGTACAGAGGAGCATCCTTTCCAATACATAGAAG
>JAFGPP010000022.1 GCA_016936135.1 Thermoplasmatota archaeon | reverse complement strand
GAAATAGATGCCAAATACTGTAATCAATAAAACAACAATTGGAACACATACGAGGGTTGTCCAGGTAACAATGTGGGCCGTTGATTTTCTATCAATGCCATATGGGATCAGAAACATATTTGTACTCGTGACAGGTAGAATTGCATTGATAATTATAACGGGGAACCACGTTCTCTGAATTATATCTGTCAAAAGCAATGGTGTAAGGATAATCAATACTATTAATGGGGTAATAATTACAGTTAAGAAAAACATGTTTCTGACCCATAGCCAATGATTTTCCTTATTTTTTTTGTTATCTAATCCGACTAACTTTTTTAATTCAGAAATCTTGAGATCGCTTGGATGAATTCCTGCACCAACATAATATAATGCAGCAGGTATAGTTAGTTGAGTTATAAACTCAAAAGCAGTACCAAACTCACCAAGATTCTTCGATGTAATGCCTGTAGTGCTATGGACAAGAACAGCTGCAAAGGCAAATGAAAGAAGGTACCAAGGAAAAATTCTTAAGTACCATGGTAAACCATGTATTTTAGTAGATTTTTGTGATTTTCGAATATCTTTCTTATGAAGGTGATTGAGAATGTAGGGTATAATGGCAAAAAGGAAAATAGCACCAATGATCATATAAATCGTAGCAAAAACTCTCCATTCCTCAATTGCCAGCAATGCTCCTCCAACAAAAGCTGAGCTTCTGCCTTGATTTGTTAAAACAGTTTTTATGTAATCGCCCTTCGATTTTCCAATTAAATTATGTTTATTAGCAAGATATTTGGCAAAAAAATATGCTACTAGATACATTAATAATAGAATAAAAAAGCATATCACAGTAAATACTATCTCATTTTTCTGAAAATCTACGCTAAGTAAAATTCTAAATAGCAAGAGTGGAACAAATATATAAAGCAGTATAAGTCCCACTTTTTTCATTACCTTATTTACTGAATCCTCGCTATAAAATTTCGAAAGTTCGAAGGTTATGAGAAAACCTACCGCAATCCATGGCAGTGTCCATAAGCCTTTTATATACGGAAGTACCGATTCTATTATATCGATCATAACAAATTGATATATCCAAGAAAATAATTTTTATCTTTCGATTACTCTTTTTGCTTTTCCAGTACTTCGAGGTATTGTTTTTGGTGGAAGAAAGTTAACTGGTACATGAAGGTTTAACACGCTATATATTTCATCCTCAGCCTTTTTTTCTAAATCATCAAGATGCCCATATTTATACCGCTCTTCAGTTGGTTCAAATTCTACAGATAACGAGGTAATATCCCCTCTTTTTGTTTTCACAATCTGATAAATATCGCTGATACCATCAACTTTCATCAGAGCAGCCTCAATTTGCGATGGAAACACAATTACCCCCTTGACCTTCATCATATCATCGCTTCTTCCTTTAATACGCGATTGAATAGGAAATGTCCTTCCACAATCACAAGGCTCCTCACTTAGGGATGATAGGTCCCTTGTTCTAAATCTTATTGCTGGAAATGCTTCTTTTGTAAGTGTTGTGAATACCAGCTCTCCTTCTTCACCGGGATTTAATGATTCACCTGTTTGAGGATCAATTATTTCAGGATAAAAATGATCGGCGTTAACATGCAGCTTTTTATATTTACATTCGGAGACTACACCTGGACCAATGATCTCAGTCAGTCCATAGTGCTCATGTGCAACAATATTCCATCGTCTCTCGATAGAGGATCTCATTTCCTCGCTCCAAGCCTCTGCGCCAAAGCAACCGATTTTAAGATTGAAATCCTTGTGAAGATCAAATCCCATTTCCTCGGCAACTTCTCCCATATGCATTGAATAAGAAGGAGTGCATGCCAAAGCAGTTGAACCAAAGTCCTTCATGACATTGATCTGTCGTTTTGTATTCCCTGAGCTTATTGTTATCACCATCGCTCCAATTTTTTGAGCGCCCTTTTCAAAACCATGGGCACCAGTAAAAAGACCATATCCATAGGAATTTTGAAGAATATCATTTTGACGAATGCCATTTGCCCATAAAGAACGTGCCATCACTTCTCCCCATATTTCGACATCATTTCGTGTATAGGGGCCAACGACTGGCTTTCCTGTTGTTCCCGAAGATGCATGAACCTCAACTACATCATCTAGTTGTGTGCAAACAAGACCAAATGGATAATAAGCCCTCAAATCTTGTTTTGTTAAAAAAGGTAGTTTTTCAATGTCTCTCAACGATTTGATATCGGCTAAATTTACCTTCGCCTCTTTTAATTTCTGATTATAATATTTGTTATTTTTACTCACATACTTAATCATCGTCTTTAATTTTTTCAGCTGTAAAACTTTCAATTCCTTTATTGGCATAGATTCTATACTTGGATTCCATAGATCAGATGACATTAGAAACTCCCTTTGGGGCTAGAATAGGATAATCAAATTTAATAATTTCGGGATGGAATTGTTTGAAAAGAAAGAAAGTTATAAAATAGATTATCTATTTCCACGTCAACAGAAAAAGTTGATTTGATAAACAGGGGGAGAAGAAGTGAGCTTAATTCTAGGAATGGATGGCTGGGTATTTGCTGCATGGCTTTTGACAATAATATCTGCTATTCTATGCGTGTTATATGGAATTTATCATCAATTCATCAAGAAATCCAATGAAAATGAAAAAAATGCTAAGAAGAAAATCAAAAAGAAAATAGAGGAGGACGAATAGATGGATATTATCTTTTTTATTTTTTTTATGGCAATTTTTACTGTGATATTTTCGTTTCTTGGGTATCTTGGTTACAAGAAAACTAAAACAGCAGAGGATTACTTTGTTGCTGGCCGTAAAATGGGTGCTCTTGTTATAGCGTTTTCTTATGGAGCTACTTTTATCAGTGCAGTTGCCTTAATTGGTTTCTCAGGCATTGCATCGTTGTATGGTCATTCTATACTCTGGCTTGCATTTCTAAACATTTTTGTTGGAATTCTAATAGCTTTTGTATTCTATAGTTTTCGAACCAGAAAGATGGGACTCTCGCTTGATGCACTTACATTACCAGAACTACTTGGAAACAGGTTTAACTCCAGGAAGTTACAGTCTGTTGCAGGTATAATTATTGCTATTTTTATGATTGCATATACCTCAGCAGTTTTTTTAGCAATTGCATCTTTATTCCAAGTCACGTTTGGAATTTCATATGAATTATGTGTAGTTATTTTCACTTTGATTGTCGGGATCTATCTAATTATTGGTGGCTTATATGCTGTTATGTGGACTCATGCAATTCAGGGAATTTTGATGCTTGTTGGCATGTTGATATTGACAGTAGGTATATATTCTATGCTTGGAGGGATTGGTCCGGCACATGAGGCAGCAGCTGCATTGACACCCGGGATACTTGAAGGAATTGGAACTCCTGCAGCTACTTTGGCTCCTAATGGTTTAACTTCCATGCCTCCGTTTCTCTCACAGCCTTTCATGATGATATTGACTTTAATTTTTGGTGTCGGAATAGGCGTATTAGCTCAACCTCAGCTTATAACAAGATATCTAACAGCAAAAAATGAGAAGGCCCTTAGACTAGCAGTGCCATATGGCGGAGTTTTTATCCTCCTTATGACCTTCACAGCATTTAGCATTGGTCCACTGTGTAATGTATTAATGGTGAATAATGGTCTTACCTATCCAGGTACACCTGATAAAGTGTTGCCTTTGATTGTCAGCGAGCTATTTCCCCAGTGGTTTGTAGGTTTTTTTCTCTTTGCAGTTTTAGCAGCCGCAATGTCGACTGCTAGCGCGCTGTTTCACACTGCAGGTGCATCAATAGGAAGAGATGTCTGTGAAAAAGGAATAATCAAGGAGTGTTCTCATAAAAAATCAATATACATCACCCGAATTGCCACATTGATAATTATTGTTGCAACTTTAATTATTACATTAAATCCATTGGATGTTGTAGCATTTATGTGCGCGTTTTTCTTTGGTCTCATGGCATGTACGTTTCTTGCTCCTTATACCTTGATGCTTTACTGGAGAAAGATAAGTCGAGCAGGCGCGTGGGCGGGTATGTTAGGTGGTTTTATATTTACTATGATTTGGTATATATTGATTTATTTCAAAACTGCACCAAATATTATTGGACAACCAATTATAGGTGATTATGTGATAAATATGTTGGATCCATTATTTATTGGAGTACCACTTTCATTTATTCTAACCATTCTTTTTAGCCTACTGATGAAGCAGGACAATGAAGAAGAAAAAATCATGAAGAAAGCATTTGAAAATATCTAGACGGAAGTATTGATCATATAGGCATATTATTTGTTTCTCTTCTACTTGGGAGTTTTATACTATGAAGATATTAGTTCTAGGCTCTGGGATGATGGGGCGGGCGATAGCATATGATCTCTGTAAGTTTTCAAATTTTGAAACAATCACATTGGCTGACAGAAACAAAGAAATGATTCAATCCTCTAGACAATTTCTGAATGATACTTCAATAGAATATCTAAATTTAGATGTAGATAAAAAAAATGATGTTGATCAAACTTTCAAAAGGTTTGACTTTGTAATCTCGGCGGTTCCTTATAAGTTCAATTATTTTCTAGCAAAAACCGCAATTGATAATAATAACCATTTTCTTGATCTTGGGGGAAATAATTTAATTGTTGAACAAGAACTGAAACTAAAAAAGAAAGCTAAGGAAAATGATGTTACTGTAATTCCTGATTGTGGTCTTGCACCTGGATTGGTCTCGGTAATTGTTAAAGATATAGTTGAAGAATTTGATTATGTAAATTATGTTAAATTACGTGTCGGAGGTTTACCGTTAAATCCTGCGCCTCCTCTTTATTATGAGATTGTTTTCTCCCCCTATGGTCTAATTAATGAATATGTTGAGGATGCAATTGTTTTGGATCACGGAAATATCGTAAAAAAGAAATCAATGACGGAGATTGAAACTATTAGATTTCCCGATCCTTTTAATGAGATGGAGGCCTTTTTAACTTCGGGCGGCTGTTCCACACTTCCTTTTACATATAAAGATAAAATTGGTTATCTTGATTACAAAACCATTCGGTATCCAGGTCATTGTGAAAAATTTAAATTAATGTTGGATATGGGATTTGCGGACGAAAAACCAATAGACATTCAAGGACAAAAGGTAGTTCCAAGGGATTTTTTAGCATCCATTCTTCTTCAAAATCTACCGATCAAAGGAAAAGATGTGGTACTGTTAAAAGTTTTTGGTGAGGGAGTCAAAGATAGCTCACCAATTAAAGTGGAATATACAATGATTGATTATTATGATGAGCTTCATGAAATTACTTCAATGATGAGAACAACAGGATATCCAATTTCAATTATAGCTCAAATGATTGAAAAAGGACAGATAAGGAACAGAGGTGTTTTTTGTTCGGAGGAAGTAGTCCCCTGCAAACCTTTCTTTGAAGAACTTTCAAAACGAAACATAATTATTGAGAAAAAGAAAATGTAATAGAAGTAAATCTATCATGCACCATGGCAATTGATATAAAATCAAGTCAAGAATTTTTACAAGCAAAAAAACAGGCTATGTGCAAACTTAATAATGCTTATAATGAAAAAAAGGTTGATAATGATATTCTTCCACTGCTAGATTTGATTAATTCTATTGACCAATATTACACAACGAGTAGTTGTGCTGGAAGAATTGTTCTTTTAGAACTTCCAAGAATTGGTGATAAAAAAAATGCAAGTTTTTTAGGAAAGTGGCACCGCCCAATTAACCGAGAGGAATTTTCTAATGCCGCTAAACGGGCAAAAAAGGGTTGGATTTGGTTTTTTGCTCAATCACCTATATTACATCTAGCCGCAAAAAATGTCAATGATGCAGAAAAGCTTGTAAAACTATCGATTTCCAGTGGATTTAAAAATACGGGAATCCGCTCTCTTGGTAAAAAAATAATTGTAGAAATCAGCAGTACAGAAAGACTTGATTGCCCTATAGGTAAGGATGGAAAATTATTTTGCGCAAGAAAATATAAAGATATTTTAGTAGAAACGGCTAACGAGCTTCTCAATAGATCCCAAGAGAAACTTGATGTCTTACAAGATGAAATTGAAAGAAAATTTTTGTTTTGATTGAAATAGTATTGTAGATTTATTGATTAATCAATTGCAACAGGCCCTTGCAAGCCAAGCCTCTTTTGGAATGTTTTTATATATCTTGTATTCATCTTCTGTTACTTTCTCACAGGCTACTTCATGAATTCCTTGAGTGTTGAACGACCAATAAAATTTCCTGATGATTCTTCCCTTCTCCTTGTACTCCTCTCGACGAAGCTTTAGAAGTTTCTCTCTTTCAAGTTCAAAAAAAAGTGCCCTTATATATTTGTTAATGGTCATATCTTCTACTTCTTCTTTACCTTTAAAGACGCTTTCTACAGTGTTTGCCAATTCAACAGCATCTTCTTGTTCCATTCTAAATTTGTTTTTCAAAGCCAAAACAAATATATCATTCATGACGGTTCCTCACTACTATCTGTTTTTTGTTGTCATGCTTATAAAGCACTTGTTGTACAACCATTGTCAAAACGAGTCATTTCCGAATGCTTTAAATCCGAATTATCTATACACACCACCCACATTAAAGGTGAATGTTATGACAAAACGTGTTTACAATTTCTATCCGGGTCCTGCGACCCTTCCACTTCCAGCCTTGAAGAAAGCACAGGAAGAACTATTGGATTATAAGGGAACAGGGATGTCTATTATGGAACTTTCCCATCGTTCCAAACAATATGATGCGATGCATAAGGAAGCATCTGGGCTTGTCAGAGGTTTGATGGGTATACCTGATGACTACAAGATTCTTTGGCTTCAAGGTGGGGCATCAACCCAATTTTTTATGGTACCTTGCAATCTAGCAGTAAAAGGAAAACCAATGGAATATGTTAATACTGGAGCATGGTCTAAAAAGGCAATTAAGGAGGCTAAGTTTTACGGAGATGTTAATGTTGTTGCAAGTTCTGAGGACAAAAATTTCTCCTATATACCCAAAGACATAAAATTTAGTAATAATGCCTCTTACGCACATATCACTGGTAACAATACAATTTTTGGAACGGAGTTTCACACATGGCCAAATGTACCAAAAGATGTTCCTTTGATATGTGATATGTCCTCAAATATTATGGACAAGGTAATTGATGTAAAAAAGTTTGGTGTCATATATGCAGGAGCTCAAAAAAATATCGGTCCGGCGGGTGTTACATTAGTTGTTGTCAGAGAAGATCTTCTAAATATAGTTCCAGAAAACACACCAACCATGCAAAAATGGAAGATTCATGCTGAAAAAGATTCATTATTCAATACATGTCCATGCTGGGCTATTTATATGTGCAAACTTTGTTTGGAGCATTTAAAAAATATCGGCGGGGTACCTGCAATAGAAAAAATAAATAGAAAAAAAGCAAAAATCATCTATGACATCATTGATGATTCAAACGGATTTTACAAGGGTCATGCCACGCCTGATTCAAGATCTCTGATGAATATAACATTTAATCTTCCAACACCTGAGCTTGAGGCAAAGTGTGTAGAGGAAGGCCAAAAAAGAGAATTAATCGGACTTAAAGGTCACAGATCTGTAGGTGGTATGAGAGCTTCCCTATATAACGCAATGACACTTGAAGGCGTTGAAACTTTGGGAGAATTCTTAAGAGAATTCAAAGAGGAAAATGAGTAGAATCCAATTGCGGATTTTTACTCTCCTAACTTTTTAAATACTTTCAGTTACCCCTTTTTTACATTTATTAACTATTATCTCCTACATAGTTACATAAGGACGGTAGCTATGGGGGACATGCCAGCACCTCCAAAAAGCTGGCATTTCTGCCAATTTTAAAAACTATCCAGCTTTCTTGTTTTGTAATTATCTAGTAATTTCTGTGAAGTTTTCCAAGAGTGTCTTGTATGTGGAGGTAATTTACCAAATTTAATTAACCATTCATTTAGAAAATTTTGAGTGATTGGATCCGCGGGATATCCACTTCCCATAGGAATGTCTAATTTTTTTCTTAAATCTGATTCAATAATTGAGATTTCGTAATCTCTTGTAGTTTTTGCAATAATGGAAGCTGCTCCTACGATTGGATAGATTTCATCAGCCTTGTGTTTTGAAATTATTTCAGGCTTGAAAGTTAGTTTTGATTGAATATCCTTTCCGAATCTTTCGTCTTTTACATCTGCAGCATCCACATAACAAATATCTGGTTTGAGCTTTTCGATTATCTTACTAAAAGCATTAACCTCGATTTCATTTAAGGTCATTACCCGTCTCATATCATCAATGTCTTGAGCTGAGATTTTGATTACTTCAAAGTTATCTGCAAGTTCTTTGATCTTACCAGCAAGTTGTATTCTCCTGCTTGGTGACAACTTTTTTGAATCTTTAACCCCATTTTCTCTTAGTTTTAAATCGTTTTGAAAATTTACCCCTGCGATAACTAAAGGTCCAATAACTGGTCCACGACCTGCCTCGTCCACACCACCGATCATATAGACTGGATATAAATCATTAAGTAAAAAGATATTATGTTATTTGATAGTCAATTTTTTATTATAACATTGTATTGTGCCACAGGTTGCCGCCGTAGCTTAGCTGGTGGAGCGGCTGATTCGTAATCAGCAGGTCGGGGGTCCAAATCCCTCCGGCGGCT
>JAFGPP010000123.1 GCA_016936135.1 Thermoplasmatota archaeon | reverse complement strand
GGATTACCTTATCTAAAAAAAGCTTAATTAGGTTCATTATTCTAACGCTTTACTAAAAACAATCTCCTTATTTTTTTTGTTTTAATTAGTGATATCCTTTTATTTTAAATACTAAAAATTTTATCTCTGCATCCTAGATCATGGTTAAAAAAATTGGGTTTTTGGTAAATCCTATTGCAGGTATGGGTGGAAAGGTAGGACTGAAGGGAACAGATGGGGTACTTGCTCAAGCTATAAAACTTGGCGCAACTCCAGAGGCACCAAAAAAAGCAGAAGAATCTTTAAAAGAATTTTTTTCAAAATATTCGACAAACGATATTAAATGGTTTACATGCTCTGGAGAGATGGGTTTTAATGAAATTAAGCAGGCTGGTGGAAAAGACCTTGAAGTTGTTTATGATACATCTGAAAAACATACTACTTTAAAAGATACAAAGAAAGCTTGTAAGGTCATATCAGAAAAAAACGTAGATTTGATACTTTTTTGCGGTGGAGATGGTACTGCAAGAGATATTTTTGAAGTTATTGGTAACTCAATTCCGATGCTTGGAATACCCGCTGGCGTGAAAATGCATTCTGGGGTTTTTGGAATCAATGCAAGTGCTACTGCAAAAATGCTTCACGAGTTTGTAAATGATCGATTAACAATTGGTGATGCTGAAATAATGGATCTTGACGAGGATCTTTACCGTCGTGGAGAATGGAATATAAAACTTTTTGGAATTGCCAAAGGTATAGTTGAACCAACTTACGTTCAAGTGGGAAAGGAATCCTTTGAATCGGTTTCAGACGATGAAATAAAAGATGAACTTTCAGAACATATTTCCGATGAGATGGACAAATTAAAAGACTATCTTTTTTTGTTAGGATCTGGCGGGACAATCGATTATATTGCCGATAAAATAAATATTAAAAATACCCTTCTTGGAATTGATGCTGTTTATAATAAAAGAACCATTGCAACTGATTTAAATGAACATGGCATCTTAGATTTACTGAAAGATTATAAAAAAGTTAAGCTTGTTTTAAGCCCCATCGGTGCACAAGGTTTTATTCTTGGAAGAGGGAATCTCCAATTGAGTCCTGAAGTGATTAAAAAAATTGGAATTGAAAATATAATTGTTATTTCAACTCCATCTAAACTTTTATCAACTCCAGTTATAAGAGTAGATACGGGAAATAAAGAATTAGATCGGCTTTTTGTAAAAAAAGAATTCATGATGGTTGTCATAGGATACAGGTTAAGTAGGGTGGTTAAAATACAGGACGGTTAACTATTTTTAAAAATTTGAAATTATCTCCATAAGAATAATAGAAACCAACAACTTTTAATATAGACTAATGTTTCCCAGAATCCCGCTGAGAATCATAATAAAACAGGGGAGACAAAAATTATGAAAAGAAATCCAAATGCCTTTCTTAAGGACGAATATAATGAACTTGTAAAGAATAATTTTGACTGGAAATTACGCATTCTTGAAACTGGATCCCAACCGCATTCAGTTGTTGATGGAAAAGAGGTTTTGATGCTGTGTTCAAACAATTATCTTAATTTAAGCAATCATCCAAAACTTATAAAAGTGGCAGTAGAAGCTGCGAAAAAATTTGGTGCAGGATCTGGTTCTGTACGAGCTATTGCTGGAACCATGAAACTTCATATGGAAGTAGAAAAGAGACTTGCAAAGTTTAAGGGTACGGAAGCTTCTCTGATATATCAAACAGGATTTGCAGCAAATTCTGGGCTTATCCCCCAGCTAGCTGATAAAGGGGACATAATTGTTAGTGATGAGTTAAACCACGGAAGTATAATTGATGGAGTCAGACTTACAAAGGCAGATCGTGCCGTATACAAACACCGTGATCTTGGTGATCTAGAGAAAGTACTTAAAGAAGCAGATAAGAAATACAGACGAATTCTTATCATAACCGATGGTGTCTTTAGCATGGACGGTGACATAGCACCAATGGATAAAATCGTTGATATTGCAAACGAATTTGGAGCAATGACTTATGTTGATGATGCTCATGGCGAGGGTGTTATAGGACCAGATGGTCGAGGAATCGGTGCACACTTTGGCATTGAAGGAAAAATCGATGTCGAAATGGGGACATTTAGTAAAGCTTACGGGGTTGTCGGAGGACTTATTGCGGGAAGTAGAGATTTGGTAAATTTTGCTTTTAATAAATCACGTACTTGGTTGCTAAGCGGTTCCCACCCTCCTGCCGTTGCAGGGGCACAACTTGCAGCTATTGATGTTCTTGAAAATGAACCACAACATGTCAAAAATCTTTGGGACAATACGAAATATTTCAAAAAGGAACTTAACTCGATGGGATTTGATACTGGTAAAAGCGAAACACCAATTACACCAGTAATTGTTGGGGAATCAAGTAAGGCAAAAGAACTAAGCAACAGGTTATATGATGAAGGAATTTTCGCTCTCCCAATTGTATTTCCAATGGTTGCTAGAGATAAGGCACGTATTAGAACAATGATGAATGCCGGACTTAAAAAGAAAGATTTGGATTTTGCTCTTGAAAAGTTTGAAAGTTTAGGCAAAAAACTTCATATAATTTAAAAAACCTAATCTACTTATTTATTTTAATTTCAGAAATTATTGATAGTAGATATTCAATTGGTGTTGACTGAGATGATAAAACACATTGCTCTTGAATGTAAAGATAAAAAAAAGGCAAAAATTTTTTTTACAGGAATTTTGGGCTTACCGTTAAAAAGAGAATTTGAAATTTCCAGTGAACTTTCAAAATCGATCTTTGAAATTGATGATGCTTGTGAAATTATTACTTTTGATGATGAAACGACATGTTTTGAGGTATTTATTACAAAAAGACCACATTCGAAAAATTATGATCATGTTTGCATAGAAGTTGATGAATTGGAAGAATTCATTTCACGTTGTAAAAATAATGGAATTGAGCCGATAATTGTTCCAAAGAAAGAGAAATCACTTATTTTTGTGAAAGATTTTTCAGATAATTTATACGAAATAAAAGAAAGAAAATAATGAAAATTTTATTAAAATGATAAGTTCATCAGAATTAATGTAATTTCTTTTCTAAAATTCTTTGTACTCTCTGTTCATTTTCATCTATGTAAAATCTGTCTCGATCCATATGTTTTTCATATGCGTTATCAGTTGAAGATGTATTTGGTCCAGCCTGATTCATATCTTGGTTATCCATTGGGCTTGGTGGTGGCGATCTTGGTCTGTAATTATCTGTTGGTCTGGGTTGCTGCGGCGAAAATGGTGGCTTTTCAGGTTGAAGTGGCTGGTTAAAACGATTCATGGGTGGTTCAAGCGGTTGTCTGCGTCTCCATGAGTCAATCAAATCAGTAGCATCTTTAAGAAATGCTACCTCGTCTGGCGTAGGAACCCAAAAAAACTTACCATTTTCATTATAAAAATTTGGTGCATTTGGGTCAAAATGGGTCACAATGGATAGGCTATTAGTAAATTTATCTCTACATAATTCAAGTTTTATACTTATATTTGTATTGTCGGTCATAGATCCCTCTTCCCAATACTGAATATTGTCATATGACTTAAGCTTTACTTCTCAAATTGTAAAAATAAAGTTTGACCAATATACCGCTGATTCCTTTACTTCGTTTAAAGACGAAAATGCGACCTAAATATTAAAATAGTATTATTTAGTTTAATTCCATAACTTTATGGTGAAGAAAAAAATTATATCTATTGTAGGGCCAGTTATTTCAGCAATAGGTATCATCGGAGTTCTTTTATCATCTGCAATTGCTCAGATTTTATTTTTTGTTCTTACAACAATATCTGGGCTTTTTACTATTGCTGTTACTAGACAAAAGGATGTTTAAAAAACCTCATTTCTTTTCTGATTTTGGTAACCCTATCCATCTAGGTGTTCTTTTCATGTATTCCTCATAATCTTTTCCGTAATGTCGTAATGTTATTGCTTCTTCGTAAGGAGACAAATAAGCCGAGATAAAGATAAAAAACACTGTTATCAGAGCATAAACCCAGGAAACAGAAGCAATAGCTATACCAAAATAGAGCAAAAACCAACCAATGAACATAGGATTTCTTGAATAACGATAAACGCCTTTAGTAACAGGTTTATCTATTGTAGTAGTGGCAAAATTTATCATTGTTATAGCAATCAAAACCAATCCAACTAAGTAGACGATCAATCCTACATAGAACCAAATTGTTCCGAGTTTTAATGGCATAAAAATACTATAAATAAAGGATCCAAACATAGTGATAATCAATAGATTTGAAAGAATTTTATCCCTTCTTTTTGAAGGTAATGAAGTTTCAGGCATCCTTTTAGAAAATAGAAATTTGACACCGCCAATCCAAAAAACGATTAGGGGAGTTATTAAAATCCAAGCATTCCATAAACCCAACTCAAAATCTGGCACAAGAGACATTTTCCAACCTCGCTTTAATATATACAATGAATATAAAGAAATTCCTAAAAAACTCTTTAAGTCAATCAGTTAGATTTGATATAATATCTT
>JAFGPP010000122.1 GCA_016936135.1 Thermoplasmatota archaeon | reverse complement strand
TTAGTCGGATTAGATAACAAAAAAAATAAGGAAAATCATTGGCAATGGGTCAGAAACATGTTTTTTTTAACTGTGATTATTACCCCCTTAATAGTATTAATTATCCTTATTCCTTTGCTTTTGACAGATGTGATTCAGAAAACGTGGTTTCCCGTTATAATTATCAATGCAATTCTACCTGTCACAAGCACAAATATGTTTCTGATTCCATATGGCATTGATAAAAAATCAACGGCTCACATTGTTACCTGGACAACTCTCGTATGTGTTCCAATTGTTGTTTTATTGATTACAGTATTTGGCATCTATTTCGGTTAAAAATTTTTAAGGATTAATTCCGCGACCTTTTTACCAGAGAGAAGCATTCCCCCAAAAATCGGTCCCATGCGTTGTGAACCAAATACGGCATTTGCACACATTCCTGCAGCATAAAGGCCTGGATAGACTTCTTTGGTGTTATCTACCACAGCTTTTTCGCCTATTTCCGCGCACATCGATTTCTCAACCATTTCAAAATTTGATAATCTCAGTGGACCTTTTTCAGGTTTACATTTACGCTGAACAATCTTGCATATTTCAGCTGGATGACCAGTTGCATCAACACAGAATTTGGCCCTAATTGATAAAGGATCGACATGCAATCCTGCCAAATCAACGGAACTCCAATTTATCACAAATCCGTTTACTACTTTATCTTTCGTTAATAGAACATCCTCTACTGTAATATTGTTAAACAGTTTCGCCCCGGCGTCAATTGCCGATCCGCACAACTTGGTCACAGCTTCTATTGCATCGGCACTATAATAACCACCATCTTCTTCTATAGTATTAATACCTGCATCGTGGAGAAGATTTTTAGAATCTTTTTGTACTACAATTACTGGAAATGACATTCCACCTCCCCACATCCCACCCCCGATAGAGAGTTTTCTTTCAAATAAAACTACATTTTTTCCTGCTTTTGCAAGGTATTTTGCTGCAATAAGACCTGATGGGCCTGCCCCTGCAATTGCAACATCTACTTCAAAAGCTCTATTGAAATTTTTCGAAAAACGATTAAAAATTATCTTGGTTATTTCTATGTCATCAATTACCATAAGACAAGCCTCGTAAACAGCTATGAATTAAATTTCATTATTAAACATACCGTTAACGCTAAATATTAAAAAATCCTGATATCGTTTCGTGCTAATCATCAGAAATGTTGAACCAACTGATATTTTCGCAGTCATAAAACTATCTCACGAGACTCTGACTGAACACTACAGCCCAAGTCTATTTAATTATTTTTACGAAACATTTCCACAAGGTTTCCTTGTCGCTGAAAAAAACAATAAGTTAATTGGTTTTATTATTGGAATAAAAACAGTAGATGATTCTGTCCGTATTTTAATGCTTGGAGTTTCGCAAAATAATAGAAAAAAGAAGGTTGGGACGAATTTAATAAGAAGGTTCTTTGAAATTATGTATGAAAACAATGTCAGAAAAATTTATCTCGAAGTCAGAACTAATAACGAAATCGCAATTAAATTTTATAAAAAAATGGGCTTCAATATCATCGATGTAATTCCAATGTTTTATCAGAGTGGTGAAGATGCTTACTCAATGAGTAGATTACTTTAATGATTAAAAAGCTCTTTTTCCTTAGTTGTCATGAAACGTTCCGACATTACTTCCAATCTGTTGGAAATTTTTTCCAAGCCGGGACAATTATTGTGCGATAGAAAATCCGCAATACCTTTGCTTAATTTAAAAACTGCAAGCTTGTGTTCCCGTTTTGATTTGTAAACCTGATATGGCGTAACATCCAGCTGCTCATAGGATTCAAAAGCAATGGACGTACCATTATCTACCAAAGTCTCAAGGTGAGTCCGGAGATGAAGTAGAAAGGTATGCAACTGAATAAGTTCATCTTTCTGCATAATTATATTCCACCATCAAAACAATTGGAGTTGAATAAATTTTAGGGTTTTTATCTTTTTCTATATAGCATTTAAATATTACCAACAATTACTATAAAATAAAAAAAAATTGGGAATAAATATTTAAAAGGTAAAATAACTTATTAGATATCTTTTTTTGTCAATACCTTAACTGAATTGGGTATTTTCACAACATTACCTAGTTTGATTCCTACAATTTCCTTTATACTTTTGTTGTTGGCAATGTCCAATAGTCGTTGGGTAATAATACCGTCAAAAACAACTATTGAAATATTGTCACTTTTCTTTAACTCATCAGTAAGTTCTCTAACAGGTAATTTTTTAAGCTCCTTTCCTTTTTTGTCAAAAAGAACCGCCTTTAAAGAACCAGATATTTCATTAAGCATCTGTGCATAATTCTTCTGTTTTTCATCTGATATGGATTTTTCTTTAACCTCTTTTGGTTCATCGGATCGAGTTTTAATACGCTCTGTTTTTTCTTCTGATTTCTCTTCAAAATTTTCCTCTAAGAGAGCTTCTTTTTTTTCCCTGTCCTCACTTTTTTCAATTTTTATGTCATACATTTCAGCATATTGCTCAGCAGGTATCTTGTTTTTAAGAGCCTTCATGATTAGTTTCTGAGGTATTTCCTCAACTTCCCTTGTTTGTGGAGCACGTGCAACAAAATCAATATCTGCTGTTTGCAAAAGTTCTTTTAAAATCAATGTTCCACCCCGATCTCCATCTACAAAAGCTGTTGAAATTCTTTCCTTTGTAAGATCAATGACGGTTTTTGGGATATTTGTGCCACCAACTGCAATTACATTTTTAATTC
The DNA here is from genome assembly GCA_016936135.1 of Thermoplasmatota archaeon. Lineage (GTDB taxonomy): Archaea > Thermoplasmatota > E2 > DHVEG-1 > DHVEG-1 > JAFGPP01. The sequence continues at coordinate 14,836 of JAFGPP010000122.1, read as the reverse complement.
CATATTTAAGTAAATTAAGAACATCTCTTCTCCCTTCAACAATAACAATTGCATCACTTTTATCGATGTTTGGGCCAGAAGGGCAGTGATCGGGTCCAAAGCTTATAATTTCCTCAACTTGGACTGCTTGTCTAACAGTGTCTGCAATACTCTCTCCCCCCATTTTACCTTCCTCAAGAACCTTATTTAGCAGTTCCTTTGCTCGCTCTATTACCTTTTTGCGTCTTGCTACACGTACATCCTCAACTTCAATTGCCTCTATTGTTGCCTTGCAAGGACCCACCCTATCGATACTTTCGAAAGCGGCAGCAAGGATTACGGTTTCAACCTTGTCAAGAGATGTTGGAAGTGTTATTGTTCCATGACTCTTACCTGCTTTGGAATCTAGCTCAACTTCTATTCTGCCTACTCGTGCTGATCTTTGTAATTCCCTTAAATCTAATTCATCACCAAGAAGACCCTCAGTTTGACCAAAAATGGCACCTACTACATCTGATTTTTCAACTATACCATCGGCCTTAATACCAGCCTTAATCATATATTTTGTTGTCGATGGATCAATTACCATGATATTTCACCTCATTGAATTATTTTTAGAAAAACAGCACCTTAATTCGCCTTAAGAGTAACTTAGGCGAATAACCTCACTCAATACACTTGATCAATTAAATTTAAATTTGGCAAATATTAATGCCAATATACTTTATGAATTAAATCTCAATTAGTGCCATTTTTCGTAAGTACAAAATATATTAGGTTTACGCCATATTTAAATGTTGTGCTCTCATTCGGTTTAGCGAACTGAGATGAAGGAAAAAATTTTTATCGGCGTAGCATGGCCCTATGCCAATGGGTCTTTGCATTTAGGACATATTGCTGGATGTTATCTTCCAGCGGATATTTTTGCTAGGTTCAATCGTATGATTGGTAACGATGTGTTAATGGTTTCAGGTAGTGACGAACATGGAACCCCAGTTACAATTACCGCAGAAAAGGAAAAAATTACGCCACAGATGGTTGTGAATCGTTACCATGACGAGCATAAAAAAAATATGGCACAATTTGGAATTTCCTTTGATTTATTTACAAGAACTACAACGGACAACCACAAGCAAGTCGTTCAAGAAATATTTACCTTAATGTATAAGAAAGATTATATCTATATAAAACAGGTAGATTCATTATTTTGTGAAACCTGCGATCGATTTTTACCAGATAGATATATAGAAGGTAAATGTCCTCATTGCGGCAACGAATCAGCAAGAGGCGATCAATGTGATGAGTGTGGAAAACTTTTAGATCCTCAAGATTTACAATTAGTCAGATGCAAAATATGTGGAAATACCCCAAAAATAAAGACCAGCGAGCATTTCTTTTTAGCATTAAGCAAGTTTGAACCAAAATTACTTGACTGGATAAAGGCTAAAAAGTATTGGAAGGCCAGTGTTTTTAAATTTACCGAGAATTGGTTAAAAAATGGTTTAGAAGACAGAGCGATTACAAGAGACATGACATGGGGCATTCCGGTTCCATTGGAAGAATTTGAAAACAAAAGGATTTACGTTTGGTTTGACGCAGTAATTGGGTATCTTTCAGCTAGTAAAGAATGGGCAAAAAAAAGTGGCAACAATAATAAATGGGAATACTGGTGGAAAGATGTTAATTCCAAACATTATTATTTCTTAGCCAAAGACAATATACCATTTCACAGTCTTATCTGGCCATCAATTCTAATGGGTTATGATGAAAAGTTATCTCTCCCATACGACATTCCTGCAAACGAATATCTGCGACTCAGAGGCGAACAATTTTCAAAAAGTAGGGGCATAGCAGTTTGGATTCCAGATATTTTGGAAAAATTTGATGTTGATGCAGTACGGTATTTTCTTTCGATAAATATGCCAGAAAACAAGGACACGAATTGGACTTGGGAAGAGTTTGTAACAAAAAACAACGACGAACTTGTAGGTACTTACGGAAATTTTGTCCATAGGGTTATGACCTTTACAGAAAAAAATTTTGGAATGATACCTGAACCTGGGGTTTTTAACGATTTTGATAAAATAGTATCAAAGAAAATCAACGAAACGTCAAAAGAAATTAATGATTCACTTGCATATTGCCACTTCAAACAAGGTTTGAAAGCTGCAATGGCATTAGCGCAGTTTGGGAATCAATATTTTGACCAAAATCAACCATGGAAGCTTTTATCTGATGATAGAAAAAGATGCGCCACTGTGATATATTCCTGTATAAAGATATTAAAGGCACTTTCCGTCTTTCTCTCACCATTTCTTCCTTTTTCTTCAGAGAAATTGTGGCAAATGCTTGAAAAAAAGGAAATCCGCAAAGAGGATTCATGGGCACTGGCTTTAGAAAATCCAAAGATTGGGGTATTAATTGAAAAACCAAAACCATTATTTAAGAAATTGGAATTATTGGATGTTATGCCAGAACGTGATCCTTTTGAAAAGATAGATTTGAAGGTTGCAAAAATCCTTGAGGTAAAGGACATTCCTAAAGCAGATAAATTATACCTTCTAAATATTGATTTAGGGGAATTTGGAAAAAGAACAATCGTTGCAGGAATCAAATTAAGTTATTCTATGGACGAATTAAAAGGAAAAAACATTGTGATTGTAGCGAATTTAAAACCTGCAGAAATTAGAGGAATTAGATCTAATGGGATGTTACTTGCTGCTAGCGATGGCGGAGTAGTAACCCTGCTGGATCCAGGTGATGAGCCCCCTGGATCAGATGTTGTAATTGAGGGAATAAAGAAAGATCCGGCAGTTGTAGTTGAATTTGATGAATTTAAAAAATTTCATATGGTCACAGGAGAAAACGGTCGGATAATATATAATGGATTGATAATGAAATGTAACAATAAAGAAGTTACAACAGAAAAACCTGTAAAAATTGGAGCAAATATATCCTAATATGGGGAATTTGATGGACGTAGTAACAGAAACCAATTTACCTCTAAAGATTTTTAAAAAGGGAAAAGTTAGGGATTTATACGAGTTCAATAAATTTCTTTTGCTTATAGCTACTGACAGAATCTCTGCATTTGATTATGTTTTAAAAGACCCGATTCCTTATAAGGGAATCTGCCTAACACAAATATCAAAATTTTGGTTTCAATATTTTTCCGGCATTGTCTCTAATCAATTGATTTCTGCCGATGTATCATCTTTTCCATCAGAGCTACATGATTTCAAAGATATTCTATATGCAAGAAGTATGCTAGTAAAAAAAGCGGATGTATTTCCAATTGAATGCATAGTACGTGGATACATATCTGGTTCGGCATGGGAATCATACAAGAAAAACGGAACCGTCTGCGGCTTGAAGCTTCCTTCTGGTTTAAGAGAGGCGGATGAATTTGAAGAACCACTTTTTACTCCTTCTACCAAGGCTAGTTCAGGACATGACGTAAACATATCCTTTGACCAAATGAAAAATATTGTTGGTAATAAAGTTGCGGAAAATCTTAGGAAATTATCTATTAAAATCTATAAAAAAGCAACAGAGTATGCAATGAAAAGAGGGATCATCATTGCAGATACAAAATTTGAATTTGGAAAGATTGGTGATGAAATAGTACTAGTCGATGAGGCTTTAACTCCAGATTCATCCAGATTCTGGCCAGTGGAATCGTATAGTCCTGGAAGATCTCAACCAAGTTTTGACAAACAATATCTTAGAGATTACTTAATTAGTACCAAGTGGGATAAAAATTCTCCCCCACCTCGTTTGCCTATAGATGTGATTGCAGAGACGCAACGAAAGTATATCGATGCATATGAAAAGATAATTGGAAGGAAATTTATATTCAATTCATTAGAAGAAAAGACATTGAAATAAATTAAGTAGATCATTTCTACATTTTAAAAACAATAAAACATCATTTTAAATAAAGCAAAAAATATAGATTTTTTAATCATAAACTAATTTAAGGAAATTATTGAAGTTCCATTGTGGTATCAGCATAAGACGAAGGGGTCGTAAAACCAATAATTCCAGGTGCGCCTTCCTCAATTACAATTAATCCATTTACATCAGTTCTTGGAGCCAATCCATTGAAAATGCTACTTGTGTTAATAGCAATAAGTACATGATCACCATAATTGATTATTGGTCTTGAAGATAAACATGAATTATCAGCATCTAGAAGTACAATTATATCAAAATCATAAGCATCTCCAAAATTTGCAATTTCAAAAATACTTCCATCGATGCTAGAACTATTGCAGACAGCCCCACCATAACTTAATACATATTTGTTTGAAGAATCTGAAATTTCTATTACGGCCTGAGAAAGATCGATATCTGGTGTTCCTGCTCTACCTGTAACGCCTACTGCCATTTTTGTAATAACGCCAGATGAATTTAAACCTTCAATAGATGAAACCTTAAGTCCACTTGATACCTCGGTAATTGTTTCCTGTCCGGTTGAGAGAGCACGCATTTCCAATTGTGAACTGGTTTGAACTAGAATTGATGCAGCTATGCCTGCGACAAGTACCATAGCAATAAAAACAATCATCGCTCCAATACCAACAGTTGCATAAGTATTTTTTCTACAACAATCTATTATTACCTTCAATTTAAATCCCATCCAAACCTAAATATCCAGTTACGTTAATACTTATACATACATATGAATAAATAGATACCTTATTACCTTTGTGTGCAGGTGCATATGCAGGTGCATATGCGGTAAAATAAATGAAAAATTGCCGACAATTACTAAATTTACAATTTAAAAACTACAATGGCCCGATTGTCTTTTCTACTTCGTTTAGAATTTCACAGGATTTTACCAGTTCTTTCATTTTATTGTGGTCAGGGTATAGTGGTCTATCCTCATCTAAAAAATCTACATATTTTCTTATTACTTCTTTAGCCTTTGTTACACCTCCCCCAAAATAATAATCTCGAAAATCTAAAGCCTGCGCTGCTGCCATTAACTCAATACCAAGGACACCATATGCATTATCAAGAATTTGGAAGTTTTTAATTGCTGTATTCATACCCATTGACACAAAATCTTCCTGATCAGCAGCCGCAGGAATTGACTGAATTGATGCAGGTGTGGAAAGAATACGCTGTTCTACTATCTGCATATCTGCAGTATATTGTGACAACATAAGTCCTGAAAACATTCCAGCTCCTTTTGTCAGAAAAGCGGGAAGACCGACACTTAATGCTGGATTGTTCAATCTATTCAACCTTCTTTCAGACAAAACCGAAACCATTGTTATGGCGGCACCTGCCATGTCCATAGGCAAAGAAACAGGGCTTCCTTGAAAATTTGCTCCAGATAATTGAAGATCCTCTTCTGGAAAAAAAACTGGATTATCTCCAACTCCGTTCAATTCTATTTCAACTTGTGACCTTGCAAAATCCAAAGCATCGCGAGCAGCACCTATAACCTGAGGTGTCGATCTCATAGAATAAGCATCTTGTACTTTACATTCTATCATTCCATTTTTGAGGTCTCCACCTTCAATCAACTTACATATTGAATTTGCACTTTTAACGGCCCCCTTAAAACCTCGTGCCTTGTGAAGTTTTGGATTATAAGGTTTCATATTAGCCTTAAGTGCTTCTAGCGACATAGCTGCAGCAATCTCAGCTTGTTTAAGCCAGTTTTCTGCATCATACAGAAAAATTGCGCTCATCGCGGTTAATAAATTCGATCCATTTATAATGGCAAGACCATCACGAGCTTGCAAACCGGGAATAGGGATTTTAGCTTTGTCCATTGCCGCCTTTCCAGGTAGCAATTTGGCTTTGTAATAGGCACTACCCTCCCCCATCATTAGAAGGGCTATTTGAGACATAGGTGCTAGATCACCACACGCACCTACCGATCCTTTTTGGCAAACAAACGGGGTTAGGCCTTTGTTAAGCATATCTACAAGTGTTTGAGTGATTTCCAACCGGCATCCAGATTGTCCATGAGCGTGGACGTTAATCCTAGCAACCATTGCTCCCCTTACATACTCAATAGGTGCAGGTTCTCCGATACCTGCTGCATGATTATATATTAAATACTTTTGAAATTGTTTGACTTGCTCATCTGTAAGTACTACTTCAGAAAACTCACCTATCCCAGTATTAACACCGTACATAATTTCCCGAGCTGCAATTTTTCTTTCAAGCATCTCTCGACATTTTTCTATTCTTGCAGTTGCATCGGGATGAAGTTTTACCTTTTCATTTTGTCTTGCAACTTGGACTAATTTTCCAATTGTTAAATCTTTGCCATCAATAATTATTGTCACAGATATTTTCCCCCATAAAGTTAAACTTTTGGAGCCGTTATCCAATACTCAGGTATTAATTTTACCAATACATAATGAAATACAGTAACTTCTAACCAATCTGGATGGGAGATCGCCAGTCAAGGCTAGGTGTACGTAGTCCAATTTTTGGAATCAACGGCGTTCTTCGTTTGTGTTGACTCTTAACTCTCAAGTTTTGAATTCTCCTAACCTCTTTTTGAGTCGATCCTACAATTTGTGCTATATGTATGGGATCCATCTTTAACTCTAAACCATAAAGGATTTGATCCAATTTCTCATATGATATTTTTAATTCTTTTTCATCAGTCTGATCCTTAATGAGTCCGGCAGTTGGAGGTTTTTTAATAATTTCTTCTGGAATTTTCAAATATCTAGCAACTTCTAGCAATTGGCTTTTATATAGATCTCCCATTGGCATTAAGTCAACTCCTGCATCGCCATATTTTGTAAAATATCCAACAAGATATTCAGATTTATTTGTGGTTCCACATACTAAACTATTCGTCATATTTGCATACTCAAACAAAAGCGTCATTCTTAATCGTGCTTTGATATTTGCCACTGCCAAGGAATTTGGAGAAACAATTGAAAAATTACAGATAGAATTTACAAGTTTAGTAATTTCTCTTGTTTCAAAATTTATCTTGAACGATTTTACGATTAATTCCAAATGTTTTCTATCATCATAAGGCGTTACATCATCCGGCAAAAAAATACATAGTGTTTTCTTTCTTCCAATTGCTTGCTGGCATAAGATAGCAGTTACAGCGGAATCAATGCCTCCAGACAATCCAATCACAACACCGGAACATCCAGAATTTTCCACATAGGTCTTTATAAAATCCTTGATAATTATCGTTGCTTCTTCCGGATTAAAAGCTTTATTTACAAGCACAATTTTCACCTTTAAACAACATTTCCCATGATTTAAAGATACTTTGACCATAAGAATCCATTGCTACAACAAGAGGACCGAAATTCTTAACCTCAAATATCCATATAGCTTCTGACATCCCTAACTCCTTTAGAAAATACACATCTTTAACCTTGACAATTTTATCCGCTGCAAGTGCCCCAGCACCTCCTGTATAAACGGTGAAGACACAGTTATTTTTTTTAAATACGCTAGTAAGTGAATCGTCCATTGATCCTTTTCCTATCACAAGTCTGATTCCAAATTTTTTGATGAACTCTTCCTCAAAAATATCCATTCTGCTACTTGTTGTTGGTCCGGCAGAAACAACCTGCCATTCATCATTTATCCTTTTCATCAGTGGACCACAATGATACAAACCCATCTTTTTTGTATCAAATGGAATCTCTCCAGGATCTTTTTTAAGCATTAACCGATGTGACTCATCTCTTGCAGTAAATAAAACACCAGAAACATAGACAACATCTCCGATTCTCAACTGTTTTATATCTTGATTATTTAGTGGAATATCAAAGTGATAATCCATATTACAATACCTCCCACCTGCCATCTTGGTGTATTACCATTTTGGCTCTTCGATCGGCCCAGCATTGAACAACCATTCCAACAGGAAGACTTGCTGGATGTCTTGGTGCATGTTCTATATGAACATCTAGTACCGTGGTTTTTCCCCCAAGGCCCATTGGTCCTATACCTGTTTTGTTAATTCTTTGAATCAATTCTTCTTCAATATCAGCAATGTTTTTATCCTCATGCCGTAAACCGACGGGTCTAAGAAGAGCAAGTTTTCCCAGTTTCATTGCAAGATCAGCCCCTCCACCAATCCCAAGACCAATAACAGTTGGTGGACATGGATTTCCACCAGCCTTTTTTATCTCATCAATAACGAATTTTTTAATTCCATTAATGCCAGACGCTGGTTTTAGCATTACTAGTTTACTCATGTTTTCACTTCCTCCCCCCTTTGGAATAGCTGTAATATTGACATCAGTTCCAGAAATAAAATCCCAAGTTATAGCTGGAATAAAATTTCCAATATTTCCCGCCTGATTTTTACTATTAAAAGGATCTACTGCATTAGGCCTCAAGGGGACTATCTCGGTAGCCTTTTTAACAGCACCAATAATCAATTTTTTTAAATGCCCAATTTTTGGAAAATCCACACCTGCTTCAATAAAAAATGTTTGCACCCCGGTATCTTGACAAAGTGGCCGGCCAGTTGCCTTTGCCAATCTAATATTTTCTAGAATGTTTGCGATTTGTAGTTTTGCAATACCGCTTTCCACACTCAAAGCTTTTTCTAAAGATTCTATTACGTCAACTGGCAGTTCTGTCTGTGATTTTTTTATGAGTTTAATAACACCTTCCTGTATCTTATTGTAATCCATAGTTTAAAACATGTATGCAATTGTATGATTAATTTTTTACTCATAATTTAAAAAAGAAAAAATAGTTAAGCCTGGAATTCTTTGAAAACCAGGTTCTTTCTTAAGGATCTACTTGTTTCTATCTTCAACAAGTTTGTCGACAATTGATGGGTCTGCAAGAGTACTGGTGTCGCCTATTTTGTCAATATCCCCATCAGCAATTTTTCTCAAAATGCGGCGCATAATTTTTCCTGACCGAGTTTTTGGAAGTCCTTCAGCATATTGAATCCTGTCTGGCGAAGCAATTGCACCTATCTCTGATCTAACCATGCTTACCAATTCCTTAGTAAGATTTTCATCTGCCATCTCTCCAGTCTTTAATGTAACATAGGCGTAAATCCCCTGTCCCTTTATCTCATGTGGAAAACCAACCACTGCAGCTTCAGCCACTTTTGGGTGTTTTCCTAGAGCACCCTCAACCTCTGCAGTCCCTATACGATGACCTGAAACGTTAATAACATCGTCAACACGACCTGTAATCCAGTAATAACCGTCCTCGTCTCTCATGCATCCATCACCAGTAAAGAAATATCCGGGGTAAATTGAGAAATAAGTATCTCTGAACCTCTTATGATCCCCATAAACTGTTCTCATTATTCCAGGCCAAGCCGATTTAATAACCAGATTTCCTGACACACCATTGCCTTTAAGTTCTCTCCCATTATCATCAAGAAGTGCTGGTTCTACACCAAAAAATGGGAAAGTAGCAGATCCCGGTTTTAATGGTGTTGCACCAGGAAGGGGTGTGATAAGTATACCACCGGTTTCTGTTTGCCACCAAGTATCAACGATAGGACATCTTCCCCTACCGATAAGATCATAGTACCAGTTCCACTCTTTTGGCTTGATTGGTTCTCCGACAGTCCCAAGAATTCTTAGGGAGCTTAGATCGTATTTGGTGACCCATTCATCACCTTCTCTCATAAGAGCTCGTAAAGCAGTTGGAGCCGTGTAAAAAATGTTTATATTGTGTTTTTCACAAATAGCCCAAAACCTGCCCCAATCGGGGTAGTTTGGAACTCCTTCGAAAATTACCGTTATAGCTTTGTTACATAAAGGACCATACACAATATAAGAATGACCAGTAACCCATCCAATATCTGCGGTACACCAGTATATATCTCCCTCACGATAATCAAAAATGTACTTATGGGAAACTGCACAATAGAGTAAATATCCGCCCGTGGTATGTAAAACTCCTTTTGGTTTTCCTGTAGACCCAGAAGTGTACAGGATAAATAGTGGATCTTCAGCATCCATTTTTTCAGGAGGACATTTTGAATCTGCATTTTCCATTTCTTCGTGCCACCAGCTATCTCTGTCTTTCCAAGGAATTTCCATATTCATTCTATTTACAACTATCACAGTTTTTATTGACGGGGTTTGTTCTAATGCCTTATCTGCAGTTGTTTTCATTGGAAGTGCTTTTGGTCCCCTAACTCCAGCATCTTGAGTGATCAACATTTTACACTTAGAATCGTTGATTCTATCCATCAGTGATTCAGCCGAAAAACCTCCGAAAACTATCGAATGTATTGCACCTATGCGTGAACAAGCTAGCATAGAAATTGCTAATTCCGGTATCATCTGAAGATATATGCATACCCTGTCTCCTTTTTTTATTCCTTTTAACTTCAGAACATTTGCGAATTTTTCGACTTCGGCTAAAAGTTGTTTATATGTGAACTTTTTCACTTGTGAAGGATCATTTCCTTCCCAAATAATAGCTAAATCATCTCCATGACCATTTACCACATGTCTATCGAGACAATTGTAGCTAACATTCAACTTTGCACCATCGAACCATTTAATTTTTCCTTCTTTAAAATCATAATCTCGTACTGTTTTCCATTTTTTGTCCCATGAGATAAATTCATCGGCTAATTTTGACCAAAATTTATCTGGGTTTGTTATGGATTCTTCATACATTTTTCTATATTGATCCATACTTTTGATATATGCTTTGGATTTCGTTTCTGCGCTAGGTTTAAAAATTTGAGTTGTCTTTTCTTCCATCATGTTTCAATTCTCCCTAATATTGACTTTTTTATTATTAATAAGTACCCTTATAGAAGGGCCCTCTATAGATTTGCATAACCTTTAAACGGGATGCGGGAACAGAGTTCCAGTATAAGTAGTTTTTGTAATCTGAGTTAGTATTTTCTCCATAAGACTGAACAAATTACATCTTGAAGATTTTTTGAGCCATTGCAGAAAAATCAAAATCTTTTATTATTGTCATTTTATCTATGATATATTTTCTAACTAAAGGAGTGTATGAAATAATATCCTTCTCCTTAAGGTATCGAATTTTTTCCATTTTATCTTCTTTGTAATCTTGATAGTTTGGATATGCAGAAATTGCGACAATTTCAAATTTTTTACTTGCCAAAAATATAGTAGAAAAAGTATCTAAATACTCAATATCTTTTTTAATCGGCGGATTATGAGGATTAAATTTGATATGATAAAAAGCCAGAATTTCTATTCCTAGTTTTTCCAGATTTGGAATAGCAAGTTGCTGTATCAAATTCATGTCGAAATATCTTTTTTTCATACGAGCCACGGTATGGCGTGAAAATCCAACCAAATCGCCGATTTGTTGAGTTGTAAAATTTGGATGTCGGACGATCTGAATAAAAGCGGCTTTCTCTTTTACGGTTAGATCAGTTTGGTCAAATTTGTTAAACCAAAGATTGTATCTGTCATCCTCAACGTTCATTCCAAATCTATGACTAATCAATCTGGAAAAATCGAAAAATCTGTGAAAGTTACTATTTTGAAATGGAAATATGACCTCATTAGGATATTCTTTTTCAAGTAAACCCACCTGCCCAAATGTCTCCGTTCTTATCTCATTAATTCTACCGATAGTTGTATAATTTTTGGAGAGGCTGATCGAAAAACCTTTATCCTGCTCACCGACAGAAAAAAATATCTCAGGAAATACCTCAATGGTTCTCCTCGTGGTTTTCACTCTTTCCTCAAGTGGAATAACTGGATTAAATTGAGTATAAATTACTGCCAAAAGTTCACATCCCAGATGGCTGACTATAGGTACATTAACATATCTAATGAAATCTTCTGAAATTAATCGATTTTTTATGGCATTTAAGGTTGAAAGTTTAACATCGATTTTTTTCGATAGTTCATCGTGATTCAATTCTGGATGCTTTACCAATCCATATAAAACTTTTTCTTCATTTTTTGTCAATAGGGCACGTGTCATCAATATCTAATGGCAATTTTAACTATATAAATTTTCCATTTTTACAAAAAAATTCGTTAATTTTATTAAAATGTGCAAAAATTAAAAATTTTTTACCAAAATAATAATAAAATTCAGTTACATTTGTTTATATGGAGAAGAAATGAGAAAAGCTTATTAAATGGCTACCGATTCCCCGAATCTAATCACCCGTTGTGAGATGATAAGATATGGGTAAAACACTAACAGAAAAGATACTTTTAAAACATATTATTGAAGAATCTCCAGAAAAAGGTAAGGAAGTTGGAATCAAAATTGATCAAACCTTAACACAGGATGCAACTGGAACAATGGCGTATCTTCAATTTGAAGCCATGAAGGTTTCAAAAGTAAAAACCGAGTTATCAGTTAGCTATGTAGATCACAATACAGTACAGATAGGTTTTGAAAACGCAGATGATCACAAATACTTGCAATCTGTAGCTGCAAAATACGGGATTATCTATTCAAGAGCGGGCAATGGTATTTGTCATCAGGTACATCTGGAACGTTTCGGTAAGCCAGGAAAAACACTACTAGGCTCAGATTCGCATACTCCTACCGGTGGAGGAATTGGGATGATAGCAATCGGTGCAGGGGGTCTTGATGTTGCAGTTGCTATGGCAGGAGGACCTTTTTATTTATCTTATCCAAAAGTTATTAAAATTCATTTAACAGGAAAACTTGAAAAATGGGTATCTGCAAAAGATGTAATCCTGAAAGTTTTGGAAATATTTTCAACAAAAGGCAACGTTGGTTGTGTTTTTGAATATGGTGGTCCAGGAGTAAAAACTCTTTCGGTTCCAGAAAGAGCGACAATCACAAATATGGGTGCAGAATGCGGAGTAACAACATCAATTTTTCCAAGCGATGAGGTGACAAAGGAATTTTTAAAAGCCCAAGGGCGTGAAAAAGATTGGGTTGAACTGACTGCTGATGAAAATGCTAATTATGATAGGGTTGTCGAAATAAATCTATCAGATATCGAACCTCTTACGGCAACTCCTCACAGTCCGGGAAATATTTCTAAAATCAAGGATTTGAAGGGAATAAAAGTTGATCAAGTTTGTCTAGGTAGCTGTACAAATTCATCCTACAAGGATTTTATGACCGTTGCAAAAATATTGAAAGGTCAAGTTGCACATCCAAATGTCAGTTTTGTTGTTGCCCCTGGATCAAAACAGGTTTTGGAGAATATCACAAAAGATGATGGTCTAATAAATCTTTTCTCGGCAGGTGCTAGAATTGCTGAATCTGCATGTGGATTCTGTATTGGAAATAGCCAATCACCAAAAAATGAGGCTGTATCACTTAGAACAAGTAATCGTAACTTTTTAGGTCGCAGTGGTACAAAAAGTGCAAATGTCTATCTCGTGAGTCCAGAAGCGGCAGCTGCAGCAGTAATTACCGGAGAAATTACTGATCCTAGGGATCTGGAAAAGAAAGGCATCAAATACCCGAAAGTAGAAATGCCTGCAAAATTCCATATTGACGATTCAATGTTTATTTTCCCTAAAGATGTGAAAGGCAAGGTAGAAATTTACCGTGGACCAAACATTGGAGACCCGCCCTCTGCCGATCCTCTCAAAGATACAATTAGTGGGGAAGTAACCATAAAGGTGGGTGACAAGATTACTACAGATCATATTATTCCTGCAGGCTCAAAGATGAAATATAGGAGTAATGTCCCAAAATACTCTGAATTTCTATTTGAAGTTGTGGACCCGACTTTTCATGATAGGGCAGAAAAAATAAAACAGATGGGTAAAGACAACATAATAGTCGGAGGTCTATCCTATGGCCAGGGAAGCAGCAGGGAACACGCTGCTTTATGTCCTATGTATATGGGAGTGAAAGCAGTAATTGCCAAATCTCTTGAAAGAATTCATAATGCTAACTTAATAAATTTTGGAATAATACCTTTAATTTTCAAAAATGAAAAGGATTATGATGGTATAGATCAGGGAGATAATCTTGAAATACCTAATATAAAAAAGGCTTTAAAAAACAACGAAAAAATCGTTGTGATAAACAAGACAAAAGGTTCCAATTTTGAAGTGGAATATAAACTTTCCGATAGGCAAAAAAATGTACTGCTTGCAGGAGGCACACTTGCCTACATGAAAGGAAAATAGGGGAGGATATAAAAAATGGCACAACGTGGAATAAGAGAATATGATGCTAAAAAAATGCTGGCAAAGTACTGGACCGACTATATTAGTATGAAGTTTAAATATTCTGGTAAAGTAGCATTGGTTGGTCCCGATACGAACATAGATAAACTCGTAAATGCCCACCCATGGCTAAAAAATGAAAAACTTGTTGTTAAACCAGACCAGCTTTTTGGGAAACGTGGAAAACATGGTCTAATTTTACTTGACGCAAATTTCAATCAGGCAAAAAAATGGATTAAAGAACGGATAAATAAAGAGACAAAAGTCGGTAAGGTAACCGATAAACTCACGCATTTTATAATTGAACCATTTACCCCTCATAAATCAGAGTATTACATAGCCATTAAGGGAAATAGAGAGGGTGACATTGTATATTTCAGCAACCATGGTGGTGTCGACATTGAAAGCGTGTGGGATACGGTTGCAGAAATAAAAATTGGTGTAGACGAAAACGTAGACAAAATTAATATCGAATCCAAGCTACCAAAAGACACACCACATGAAAACAAAAAAATCATTATTGATTTCATCAAGGGACTTTACAAATTTTATGATTATTTGGGATATTCCTATCTGGAAATAAATCCTTTCGCAATCGAAAATAATAAAATCATTCCCTTAGATCTTGTAGCACGTATTGATGACACATCAGCATTTGAAAATGTAGGTAAATGGGGAGATTTAAGTTTTCCTGCACCATTTGGTAGAAAACTAACAGACGAAGAAAATTATATCAAAGA
>JAFGPP010000121.1 GCA_016936135.1 Thermoplasmatota archaeon | reverse complement strand
TTCACCTAAGAGATGGGCATCTGTTGTTTCTTGATATAGATAGCGATATTTTATCGTTATTTAGGTATTACTCGGACAAGCTCTTAAGATAAAATTTTTCTAAACGTCTTTGTTTCAATTATATGCGTGGAAATTTATGGAATTTAATTTTTTCTTGTGGCCTATGCTTGTTCCCCTTGTTTTACCAGTGATTTATTGTATCATATATAGAAGAAATCGATTAGGGGAAGTATTGACACTTGTTTTTTCTATGATTATTATTGTTTTATTTTACTGGCCTTTATCTCTTGAATTTTATGTTGATGCGAATTTATATGTAAAAATATTTTTGTTTGTGTTAGTGCCGTTGATTCTACTTTTTATCTATGATATATTGCACAGGTATTTATTGAAATCAGATGAAAAAATATTTGATTGGAAGTTGTTTGGAATTAGCAGTAATGGTCTTGAAAAAAGTCTCAAATTGGGCTTAATTTTTCTTCCAATAATGCTTCTGGCATCATTTATCATAATAAATTATTCAGGCTCAATTGGCGATATTTCGATTTTTAATGGTAGCATATATTTCGTGGAATCGATAACCGAAGAAATTTTATTCAGGGGAATTCTTTTTTTATTCTTATTTAATAGATTAAAAAATATTTACGTTGCCTATACCACATCGCTATTATGTTTTATTTTTATGCATACTCAATACTTTGAATCGATTTCAATCGTTCCTACAATTATTCAAGGTATTCTTACAACGGAAATTGTTAGAAGATCTAATAACTTGTTAGGAGCGTGGGTTTTGCATGGATTTAATAGATTTTTTTTCATAACCGGTATATTTATAAAGATTTTCACAGGTTAAAATTTTGAATTCCTCCCTCAGCATTTATGTCCTTTTTACAGAAAAGACATGATTTTTTATTAAAATTAGTCACGTTATTGGTTAACTTATTTCGCAGTCGGTATTTGCATATGCATCAGTATAATATCTAAATAAAGGGGCAATTTATTTCCGGATTAGGTGGGAAGGATGCTGAGAAATAAATTACAAATAAATCCTACAGAAATATATCTAAAAAAACAATATGAGCCAATTCAAGCTTATATTATGACGAACGTGTATCCTGGAATGTATACTAAAGCACTTGATGAGATAAAAAAAATTAACCATATAGAAAAAATCTCTATTGTAACGGGTAATTATGATATTGTTGTAAAGGTCAATGTTAAAAACCTAGAACAACTTCATAAAATTACAAGCAGATTACATAAGGTCATTGGAGTAGAAAAAACAAACACCCAAATTATTGAAAAAGAGTGTCAATTATTTTCACAGTAAAACTAGAATTCAAATCCCTTCCCCTGAACTTTTTTTAATTATTAAACCTGTTAAAAATTTAAAATCAAATGTAATTCGATAGGATTTTAAATACAATAAAAATTTGATGTAAGCTATGTCTTTTTGGGAACTTGGGAAAAATTCCAAATACAGAATACTAAAAAAAGGATGGTTCTCTGGATTTTTTCCCCTTGAATTATTTGATGCAATGAAACGTCAGCAAATAATTAGTTACGGAACCTTAATATTTCTTGTTGTTTTAGTTTCCCCAATCATTATTTGGTTATCGTACAATCCAACTTCAATAAAAAACCCCATTATTGCCCTAGCAAAGTTTAATGCATTTATGGCGCTTTCTACTCTTTCAATTAATTTTTTCTTATCGACGAGACTTAAATTTTTTGAAACACTCTTTAATGGTTTAGATCGAATGTACAGGGTACATAAAATAATCGGTCGAACCTCACTTATTTTTATTATTTTACACCCTCTTTTTTTGATACTATCTCAATATAAAAATTTTAATGTGGTCATTACATATATCCTACCCATAGGATATTTTGAGGTAGCTGCTGGGGTTATAGCAGTGTATCTATTCTTGATGTTATTAGCATTAACAGTTGCTGTGAAATTGCCTTATCATTGGTGGCATAATAGCCATAAGATTTTAGGAATAGTACTTCTTCTTGTAGGATTTCATGCAGTTTTTGCTGGATCGGATATAAGCATGTATCCAGTTTTACGATTCTGGGTTATTTTCTTATGCTGTCTTGGTGTTATTTCCTGGCTATACATGCTCATATTTTATAAAGTAATAGGGCCAAAATTTAAGGTTGTTATAGATAAAGTTGATCAATTAAAAGATGTGACCGAGGTTATGTTTAAAAAACCAAAGGGTTTCACCTATCAACCCGGCCAATTTCTGTTCATTCGTTTTCCAAGATTTGAAGGATATAAAGAATTGTTTCCTTTTTCAATATCTAGTGATCCCTCTCAAAAAATTATAAGAATATCAGTTAAAAGAAGCGGAGATTTTACCTCTAAAAAAATCCCGATGTTAAAAAAGGGAGATAAAGCAATAATAATGGGGCCATACGGAACATTTGGGGAGAGTTATTTACTACATGATAAGGATATGGTATGGATCGCAGGAGGAATTGGTATTACTCCTTTTCTTTCTCTAGCAAAACACGAGTCGAATTTTCCTTCTGGAAGAAAAATAGTACTTTATTGGGCTACAAAAAACAAGGAAGAAGCTTTTCATGATAAAGAATTAAAGTCTGAGACAAAAAGAAATAATAATTTTAAGTATATACCATGGTTTTCTAACAAAAAAGGCTTGTTACATGTTAATGATATTGTGATAGGCCTAGAAGAGAAATTGAAACTTGATAACATCAAGATTCTTATGTGCGGACCTCCACCAATGATGTATAGTTTATCCAGAGGTTTTAATAAATTAGGTGTTAACTATGATAATATAATATTTGAAGATTTTAATATGTTGGATTAAATCCCAAATAAAAAAACTATTTATGATATTAAAATGATATTCAAAATCAGTCTCTTCATACGATGATTTTTTAATAGTAAAAAACCACTAATTTTTAAATAAAGAAATCAAATTGTAGACATATTCTTTAAAGAAGTTTATTTGTTAAGTATAGAAAAAAAATAAAAAAAGAAGATGATCTTTTAAATATAATTTATTACACCCAATATTCCTATGATTAGGACAATTAACCCGATAATTGTTTGAAATCCACCAAGCCATTTAGCCAGCTTTTCCAAGTGTTTTCCTAAAGCCGGAATAACAGGAAGTATACCAACAGCAAGAATTAATCCTGCAAAAATTGTAACAAGTGCCCAGGGAAAGCTCCACCAGATTATTCCTGCAATTATTACAATAATACCAATAATTGTTTGAAATCCCCCAAGCCACTTGGCTAGTTTTACCAAGTGCTTTCCCATTGCAGGTATTGCTTCTAGTAATCCTACACATAGAATTAAACCGGCTATGATATTTAACCATTCTATCATATCTACCTACCTCCACCTTAAATTTATAAAGAAAAATTACGCATCCCCTTTATATCTATTTCTTTTTAATCAGAATAATTTTAGAGGGTCATGCCTAAGCATTCTTTTGTAAGTTTAGCAGGTCTATTTTTGATGTTCACCGGGTTTGTAATTTTTAAGCATTAAATTTTAAATTCGCTGATTTTTTCTATTTCAAATTATTCTACATGTTTATAAAAATAAGGAGAAAGACCTGATAAAGTTATTTGATGCTTAATAAAATGTGAAGTTTTATATCCCATTGATTTATTATGCAATAAAGTTAAGATGGGAAAGGAAGCACTATGACAAATAGTGAATCATATGTTTATAATCAAAATAGGATTGGATTAAATGAAAATGAAAATGCCAAAAGCAGTTGTCCCTGCATTACTGGTATTGACGAGCTGGATCAAAAACTTGGTGGAGGACTTCCTTCTGGAAATACCGTTCTTTTAGTCGGTAGTAGTGGTTCAGGAAAAACTACTCTTAGCATGCAATTTTTGACAAACGGTGCAAAAATCGGAGAAAGAGGAGTATTTTTTACAATAACCGAACCTCTTTTTAAACTGACTAAAAATCTAGAAAAGTTTGATTTCTACGATAAAAAAATGATTGAATCAGGGATGGTTAATTTAATTGATCTTAGGATTATTAGTGAAAGACTTGGACTTGATGCAGAAAAATACACAGTTGAAGATGCAAGCGCACTGCTGGAAATATTAAAGGATATTGCCGATGAATTAGACGTTAAAAGATTGATCATCGACTCAATTACAGCACTATGTTACAGGCTTCAAACAAAGGAAATGATTAGAGATTTCATTTTTAAACTTGGTTCCTCGCTTGCATCTATGAATTGTACAACAATTCTAACATCTGAAGTGCCCCCGAACGAGGTAAAATACTCGCAGTACGGAATAGAGGAGTTTATTGCGGATGGAATTATATTCTTAGGGGATGTTGATCGCAAAGGTGATTTGATACGAACACTGCAAGTAATTAAAATGAGAGGCACTAATCACAGTAGAACAAAATCTGCTATGAGTATATCTTCAAAAAATGGAATTGAATTAACTCCTTTGTTGAAATCTAGGGTGTGATACAATGAGCAACACTTTGATTGATGGATTAAAAGAAAGAGTTTCTCAGGCAATTACGATAAATACATCCGTTGGTGTTATTCTTCCCAGTAGCAATTATTCAGACATGATGCAAGCGTTATTTGAGTATATGTCCAGTCGAAATGATCATTTTTGGGTTTATCTTGCAATTTCCAAACCTTATGAAAACATTGTGAAACAATTTGAATATGCATCTCAGATGACAAATATCCGATTTATAGATTGCGTATCTCGTGCTGCTGGCATAACTAATAAAGATCCAAACTGTATCTATATTGAAAGCCCTTCATATCTTGAAAAAATTATTATTGAAATAATGAACATTTTTAAGGAAGTCGGAGATCAATTACAAAAAACACTGATTATTGATTCCTTGACATCACTTTCGATTTATAATGATAATGCGTTAGTCACCGAGTTTTTTACTCATCTGATAAACCGTACTCGTCTTAAAGACATACATACTTTCTCTCTGGCAATTGAGGAGGAGATGGATGATTATATCAATAAAATAATGTATCTGAGAAGTAACAAGATAATTAAATTAAGAGAATCTTTTATTTAAAGGTTGGAAGTTCGTGGACTTAGTAAAAGTACAATTAACTAACTCTGAATTTCTCAGCACCGGCATTGAGAAGCTTGATAATCTTTTGGAGGGAGGAATATTAAAGGGTTTTACAACCCTAATTTTAGGTTCCCCTGGAAGCAGTATTGAAATATTATCTAAACAATTGGCAGTTAAAGGAAAAGTCCTTTATGTCACTACAGATGAAACGGAACAGGAAGTAATGGATGCCATTACTAGGTTTGGTTGGAAACCTGAACATATTGAATTTACTGATATTGCAACCAAATATTCAAAATCCGTACTTTCTCGTGAAAAAAAACGGGTAAGCATATATGAACAGCGATCAAAATTAAAATTAAAAGAATTAATCGAAATCGGTTCATCAGGTGTAATGCCCGCAGTGAAGGCACAAGAAGATTTTTTAGCAATTTTTTCAAATAGTGCAAAAACTACATCACCTGAAAAAATCATATTAAATTCACTTGATTTCTTTTTGAGTATGTATTCGCAAGAAGAAGTTCTTCGTACTTTACATGCGGCTAAAGTTGCCAATATTGAAAGAGCTGGCGTCCTTTTTATAATTATGACAAAAGGAATTCATGGCGAGGTTTTCGAAAGAAAAATGGAAGGCATGGCAGATTGTGTTCTAGAACTTAACGTAATACAAAAAGGATCGACTTTCGAAAGATTTCTTGCGGTAAAAAAGATGAGAAATTATGCTAAAAAAATTGGTATTGCCCGTTACGCAATTGATAGTGACGGTTTTGTATTGGAAATGATTGAAAGAATTATGTAAATAGTCAAATTTTTTTAAAAATAATATGTTTTTTTATAAAAAGATTTATAGGTTATAAAATTATATTATATATTGCGGGAAATATTACTATGAAAAAACTTATTCCTTTCTTATTCACAATTGTTTTGATACCTAGCGCTTTTGGTGCAATTGCGATACCGCTAAATTCAAATCATATTAAATTCCAATCAATGGAATTTTTAATATCTGAACCAACCTTTAATTATTCCAATGAATTTATTGAGATAAATCTTAATGAGGCATCATCAAATACTCAGTTAGAAGGTAAACCAAATCTACCTGTTATCACAAAAGTTATGACATATCCATTGGGCACCAAAATCTTAGATGTTGAAATAAGTTACGATGTCAAGACATACCATCTTACTGAAAAAATAAAACCTTGTCCAAAGGCTGTTCCTCTTATTCCTGATTTTCAGATAGAACATACTTTTGTAATGGATAGTAGTATTTACCAAAGTATTAATCTATTTCCAGAAAATCCGTATGAAATTAACAAAAATGTAGGATTGATAGATGGTAATACTCAACTCATTTTAACCGTAAGAATAACACCCCAGTATTCTCCTATGAATAATTTACTTTACTTTCCGGTCGGAAATGTTAATATAAAAGTTAGCCTTCAACAGCCAAGCAAAGCTTACTTTGCTCATGAAGAAGAATATCAATTATTGATTATAACCCCAAAAATTTTTTCTGAAAAACTGGAAAGACTGGCAGCCCATAAAGATAGTATCGGTGTAAAAACTTTGATGAAAACAACTGAACAAATTTATAGTCAATACAGTTTGGGAAGAGATAATCCCGAAAAAATCAAGCTGTGTATTTACGATATGAAGGAAACATACAACGTATCTTATGTTTTACTTGCCGGGGGAAGAAAAGGTCAAACTTTTAATTGGTATGTACCTGAGAGATTAACAAATAATGATGATGGTTGGGAAGCAGGTTTTGCCAGTGACTTATATTACGCAGACATTTACAAACTTGAAGATGATAAGCTAGTTTTTGAAGACTGGGATAACAATGGTAACGGAATATTTGCTGAGTGGTCTTATGTTAACGAATTGCGTGATGAACCTGATTATTATCCCGATGTCTACGTCGGAAGAATCCCATTTAGATACACATTTGAAATTGATCCGGTAATAGATAAAATCATTGCTTATGAAACAAAGCCAAAGGGAGCCTGGTTCAATAATGTACTAGTCGTTGCAGGCGATACCTTTCCCCCGAGTCGTGATAACTGGGGAGTAGTAAAATATGGAATCTATGAAGGTGAAATGACAACAAATATTACAGTTGCAATTATGGAAAATGCTGGTTTCAATGTCGATAAATTCTGGCTTTCCATACCTGGTGTATGGACTGGTAGAAAGGACGTAATAAATGCAATAAACAGCGGTTATGGTTTTATTCATTTTTCAGGACATGGAAATCCTGCATCCTGGGGAAACCACCCGCCAGACGATGAAGATCATATTTTCATTGATGGACTTGCGCTAAGAGATGTGCCGAAATATAGAAACGGGTTAAAAATGCCCATCATTATTGTAGGTGGTTGTCACAATGCCCAGTTTAATGTAACTATGTCAAATATCCCAAAAGACCTTTTGAAATATGGTTTTGCAGGTTACTTCATCTCGAAACCTTTTAGATTTTTCTACATGGAATGGGTTCCCACTGATATTTGTTCTTACCTGGTATTAAAAAGAAACGGTGGGGCAATTGCATCTATGGGTAACTCGGGATTAGGTTACGGATTAATAAATGAAGAAGCAACTGACAGTGAAGGTGGATGGCTAGAACCAAGATTCTTTGATGCTTATGCAAATAAAAATTTGACAATCTTGGGTGAAGCTTTTGGACAAACAATTGTGGACTATCTAGAAATTATTGGCTTTGTCCATAAAGATCAAATTGAAAGAAAAACAATAGAGACCTGGACGTTAATTGGCGATCCAAGTTTAAAGATACAATAAATATTTGCAAATATTTTTAATTTTTTACACCTGGAAAAATTAATTTATTATTCTCAAAAAACATAAATATCACCTCGATATTGTTTGAAATCATTTGCTACGTGGACAATGGTGGTTAATGAGGAAACGATTTAAGTTATTTATTTTATTGCCGATAATATTCTTTTTGCTAATTTGTTTTACCCAAACTGGTCAATCCCAGTCAGATCAGTTGGTAATTGAGATTACAAACGATTCATATGAACCTATTGAAGAATTATACGAGCAAGAAAATTTTATTGTTAGTGTTTATGTCCTTGAAGAAGGTGGAATTCCAAGTTATCTAACTGGGGTTACTATTCAGTTTGATGAAAATAATTATCAAATCCCTTATGGTGCTGAAGATCCAGAAGTCATAATTATTGCTCCAGAGGTAACCCAAGATACTGATTACATCATTCAAGCTTCAAAAAACGATTATAACTCAGATTCAACAATTTTGACTGTTCTAGATAAAATTCAACTAGTAATAATTGCCGATTCATATACTGTAGAAGCTGGCAAACAATTCTCAGTTCTTGTAACAGATAAAAGCGGTCAAGAAATATCCGATGTAACAGTTGGGATAGTAAGTGTTGCAGGTCAAGGATCAATTGGAACAACAAATGAAAATGGACGAGTATGGCTTACCGCTCCACAAGACCGAAATGAAATTAATATTATTGCTCAAAAACAAGGTTACAAAGATGCAATTCCAATTACTCTTGGAGTAAATAAAAATCCAGGTTTCATAGATACTCTCATTCAAAATCAATATTTTCCATTACTATTGGCTTTTTTCTTTCTAGGGGCCGCAATCCTCTATGTAAATTATAGACATAGAAGATCTCATCCTTTGTTCCAGAAAATGGATTCTAAAAAAGATGATATTTTTAACACGAGGAAAAATAAAACTGATGAAAAATTAAATTCAAGTGATTTCGATCCAGGACCAAAGATTGAGGAAATACGAATTACCCGTAATAAAGACGATAAAAACATCGTTTCTTTATCACAACAAAAAGAAATTAAGGAAAATCATTTATCGAAAAAACAGAAAATGAGAAAATACCAGGATGAATGGTTTGAAGGAACAAATGATATCAGATACGAAATAGATAGAATAACAAAGCAAATTGATGACAAAGGAAAGGATAATTGGTTTCATGGAACTGATGATATTCGAAAAAAAATAGATATGAAAATAAGAAATAAAGATTCTGAAAAAAACAATAAATAAATTTTTTCCCTGTAATTTTCCCTGGTAAACGTTAAGTATTTCCTTTTAATATGGTATTAATCGATGGCAAAAGGTAATAGATTAATTACGGAATTTTATGAACTAAAAACAAATCAATTGATGGACAAGAGAGTCTGGGATTTACCAATTATTGAGCGTAAGGAAGATATCTTTCATGTACTTTCAATTCTAAGCGGAAGAAATCATATCTGGGTTGTTGAAAATAAAGAAAGCAAGGAACTTGTTGGAGTTATAACAGAACATGACGTATTATCAATTCTCGCGCCAAAAAATCTCCCGTCTTACATATTTGGCATGCCTGACATAAAATCCATAAAACACGGCACTGCAAAAATTGCAGAAGATGTTATGTGCTACCGCATTATTGATTGCGGTCCTGATGATAAAATTATTGATTCTTTAATGAAAATGGTAAAGCATAGACTTAGAAGACTTCCCGTTGTTCAAGATAAAAAGATAATTGGTGAATTAACATTGCATCAATTAATAAGTAAATATTATGATGCCACTCAATATCATCCCATTGTAGAAGATGAAGAAGAAGGTTGATTACAACGAATCTAGAAATTATTCTCTTGATTGCATTAGCATTGATCTTTGCTAGATTATTTGGACACTTATTTGATAAAATAAAACAACCTGCAGTAATTGGGGAGATACTTGCCGGAGTTTTTTTGGGCGGCATGAGCGTATGGATTTTCCACGGACAAATCGTTTCATTTTCTTTTTTAAAAATAACTCTTCCAGAATTGGATTTTACGACTGACGAATTTTCTTTGATGGCAGAAATTGGCATATTATTTATGTTGTTTATTTCAGGTTTACAGACTAGTCTTCCACAGCTTAAGAAAATGGGAAGGACGTCTTCATATGTAGCTATCGGTGGAGTTATTGCCCCACTTATTTTTGGAATGACTGCATCTGTATTTGTTGGATTTTCAGTCAATGATAGTATTATTATTGGTCTTATCCTTGTTGCAACATCTGTTGGAGTGACAGTTCGAACCTTGCTAGATTTAAATAGATTAGACACTGATGTTGGCACAACAATTCTGGGAAGTGCAGTAATAGATGATATTTTGGGTATAATATTACTTGCATTTTTCCTTGGAACAGATCCCCCTTTATTTGTCGGTTTAAAAATTGCAATTTTCTTCTCAATATTTTTACTGATAGGGCTAAAATTAATCGACAAAATTCTCAATATAAGCGAAAAAATTATTCTGCCTAAATCACTTTTGAGTATTTCACTTGCGATTCTTTTGATTTTTGCTTTTTTTGCAAATCAATGTGGAATTGCCGGAATAATAGGTGCGTTTATCGCAGGACTTGTAATAGGTCAAAACTTAAAATCTAAAAAGATAATAGACGATGTTCAATCACTAGGCTATGGTTTTTTTATTCCTTTATTCTTTGTTTGGGTTGGGGCTCGTCTGTGGGGTGCAGTGGAACTTGATGCAGAATTGCTTGGACAAATAGGAATTCTTACATTAGTAATGATAGGCATTGGAAGTATCGGTAAAATCGTCGGTTGCAGTATAGGTGCTCGTCTTGCCAAAATGAATACAAAGGAATCCTTGGAGGTGGGTGTTGGTATGATCCCTCGTATGGAACTGGCCCTAATAATAGTAAGTACCGCAGTTACCAGCAGTCAACTATCAAGTCCGACTATAGAGCACATCTTACTTACATCAACTGTAATCTTAACAATATTTACAACGTTAGTTACTCCAATTCTTATAAAATTAGCTTTTAAGAACTATTAAAAGGGCGTCTATTCATAACGTGTCCAAAATTTTAATGTTACAAATGTAAAAAAATAATTGTTAGATATCATCAATTTTTTCGACAATTTACAAAGAATTGTTGAGCAACATTTATAAGTTACAATAAGTACAATATCATAAAATAATTTAAATTTGGGGAGAATATGAGTTTCGCAGATTTATTAAAAGCATATTCCAAAGCATGTCGAATTGAATTCGCTCCAGCATTGGGTGCGTGCATGTTTATCCTATTTTTTCTTGGTGCAAGATCTTTTCAGGACATATTTCAGATACATGTTTTAGAGGCTTTTTTTGTAGTTATTCTACAATTTTTTAGTGCTTTTTTAATTAATGCTTTAACAGATATTGATACTGACAGTAAGTATAAAACATTCATATCTGATTCGGTACATCTTCTCGGTGAAAAGACCATAAAGGTATTAGTAATATTGCAAATCTCGGTTGCTCTTATTTTGACATTACATTTAAGTTTTCTTTTTAACAACATCTGGCTATTTCCGTGGGTATTGGCCGGGACATTTTTCAGTTTAGGATATTCTGTGAAACCGTTTCATTTCAAAATAAGGGGAGTATTTCATGCTTCTCTTATGTTTGCAGTATTTTCAATGATAGTTTTGTTGTATTACGTAATTGGGGGTGTTCCAACTCTGCCTATTTTCTTTGTTATTCTTTCTTTCATAATATTACATTATGGTATAACATTAGTTGACCAAACACAGGATTACCTCGAGGACAAGCAATCTGATTTATTGACACCTTCAGTTAGGTATGGTGTAACCCGTACCTTATCAATAGCTTTCTTTCTTTCTATAATTGGTTTAAGTTTTGGTTTTTTTGGATTTTATTTCCTTTTTTTAGAATTGTCAACTTTAGTTAATTTCGGTTATTTTTTAAGTTTTCAATTTATCTTCTTCATTGTAGCAGTTATTCTTGTTTTGGCTTACTATATGCCACTTAAAGGAACATGGGATCTTGTAAAGATTTCTCTAATTGATGAAACTATAGAACAAAAGATGTTGATGATCAAAAATCGATTAAATCATCCAATATGGCAGTTAAGTGGAGTTCTGGGAGTAATAATTATTTCAGTCATTTTCTTTCTTTTAAAAATATTTGGTATGGATGGTTTTTCTTTTTAATTTCTGAGTTAATTTATAAACAATTGGATTATCCATTTTTGCTAAGTAATAAAGTAATTTTTATACAACAATCGCATTCAAATTTAGACGCATGAAATTAATTTTTGAACTTTCAAAAGAACATTCTACAATCCCACAATCAGAAGTTGTATCATGTTTGAATGCCGAAGGATACAAATATCGCATTATTGAAACAAATCTAGATGTAATGGTTGTTGATATTTCATGTGACGAAGATGAATTAAATAACATTGCTTTTCGTCTTTCGCATTCATTTTCCATTAGTAGAATGATTTTTTCAAGTACGACTGATTTAATCAAGGTAAAATCTTTGGCTCTGAAGAATGTCATTGATGATTCAGGCTCCATGGCTATTAGATGCAAGAATAGATCTTTTCTAATTAACTCTAAGAGTATAGTAAAAGTTTTGGCAGATATTTACACAGTTAATCGAACTGTAAAACTACAGAATCCTGAAGTGGAGGTCAGAGCAATAATAACAGATACTAACGTATATGTTGGTGTAAAAAAAATTACAATTGACAGGAAACAATTTGAAAAAAGAAAAGCCCAATTCCGTCCTTTTTTTTCTCCAATATCACTTCATCCGAAACTTGCCCGTGCACTTGTGAATTTATCTGAAATTAAAAAAGGTCAAACACTGCTAGATCCTTTCTGCGGAACCGGAGGCATACTTATAGAGGCAGGGTTAATCAGTGCCAGGATTATTGGTAGCGATATTGACGATAAACTTGTAAGAGGTTGCAGAGAAAACCTTGATTTTTACAATATTAAAAATTACGATTTATTTTGTACAGATATTGGAAACGTTCCTGAATGTGTAACCAAAATTGATGCAGTTGTAACAGATCTACCTTATGGAAAGTCTACTACAACAAAAGGTGAGGAAATACGCTCCTTATACGGTCGTGCTTTTGATAGCATCTCAAAGGTTTTAAAAGATGACGGAAAAGCAGTAATTGGCATACCAGATAAAAGTTTGTTAGATCTTAGAAAAGGCCTTTTTGAAATCAAAGCAATATATCCGGTTAAAACACATAACAGTCTTACCAGATATTTTACGGTTTTAGGCAATTGACCAAAATGCTTTTACAATATTGTGCGTTCCCGATACAAAATGACTCAGTTGAAAATTATATTTCTAGGTACGGGTGGAAGTTGGCCCACCGTAAAAAGAAATGTTACATCAGTAGCAATTAAACGTGGTAGTGAAATAATTTTGTTTGACTGTGGAGAAGGTACACAGAGACAATTTCAAAAGTCCAATCTGAGTTATATGCAAATATCCAAGGTTTTTATTTCCCACTTCCATGGGGACCATTTTTTAGGTCTCCCCGGTCTTTTTCAAACCATGCAGTTAAACGACAGGACTTCGCCCCTTCACATTTATGGACCAGAAGGGATTGATCGTCTTTTACATCAATTGCTATCTTTAGGTTATTTTAAGCCAAGTTACAAAATTATCGCCCATGATATTTCGACAAAATCTACTTTGGATTTTGATGATTATTTTATAAAAATTCTAGAAGTTGACCACGGGGTTCCAACTTATGCTTTTAGTCTTGAGGAAAAATTAAGACCTGGAAAATTTAATAAAACCAAGGCCTTGAAACTAGGTATACCTGAGGGACCACTTTTTAGCAAATTACAGAAAGGAAATAAAATAACTCTGAAAGACGGCACCGTAATTTCTCCAAATGAGGTTTTGGGTCCGCCTAGACAGGGAAGAAAAATTGTGGTCTCTGGAGACACCAGACCTTGCAAAAAAATGATAGCTTTTTCCAAGAATGCTGACATTTTAATACACGATTCTACCTTTGATTCATCTCTTGAGGATATCGCAAATCAATATGGTCATACAACTGCTTACCAAGCAGCAATTATTGCAAAAGAGGCAAAGATTGACATTTTATTTCTTACACATATCAGTCCAAGATATTTAGACAACAATTCTATGGAGGAAGAAGCTAGAAGTGTCTTTACTAAATCTTTTGTTCCAAAAGATTTCCAGGAAGTCGAATTAAAGCTTAAAAAATAATATCTTAGTTTCTTAATCTACATCTTGTCTGTGGGCAAATGTTAATATTTTGTTTAATATTCTCAGCATGCAATGCAACTTGATGATGTAATAAAAAAACTCTCACAAAATGAAAAAAAGGTTCTAATAGAGATTAACAAACTTGGTGGTAAAGCCTCTCCTTATGAAATATTCAATCAGGGAAATTTTAATCAAATCGTAGAAGTAATGAATGCTACATCCTGGCTTCAATCAAAAAAACTTGTAGAAATGAAGGATAGCGTTAAAACGGTCTATTTTTTAGGAGACGAAGGTAAGCAGTTTTTGAAAAATGAGTTTCCCGAAAAACGTGCATTGAAGTTCATAAATAAAAATAATGGAATTATTAATCTTGAAAATCTGTCAGATACTCTGGAAAAAACTGAAGTTCCATTAGCTGTAGGATGGTTGAAAAGGAAAAATTGGGTAAATATTAGAAAGGAAAACAACCAAACAATTTTAGAGATAACAGAAGCTGGAAAAAAAGCTCTTGAAATCGAAACTGAAGATGAAAAAATTCTAAAAAATTTATACAGAAACCCTGGTTCCGTTATAGAAAAATCAAAAATTTCAAATCTGCTCTCAAGAAAAAATGTTGTTACAGAAAAGGAAATCATTTCAAGCACAGTTTCAATTACAGAACTTGGGAAAAGCATTGTTTTGCACGGTATTGAAATTACAGAAGAGATAAGTCAAATCACTTCCGCAGTAATAAGAAACAAAGATTGGATGAATTGCACCATACGTCCATACGATATTGAGGCATTTGCTCCTGCCAGATTTGGGGGAAAACCTCATCCGCTAGTAGAACTGATCAAAAAGATTAGAGAAGTTTTGATTGCAATTGGTTTTAAAGAAATTGAAGGTAATTATATTGAATCCTGCTTCTGGAATATGGATATGCTATTCATCCCGCAGGATCACCCAGCTCGTGAAATGCAAGACACATTATATATGAAAAAACCATCAACAGTTGAAATTTCCAATGATGAATTAGTAAATAAAATAGCAGCTGTTCACGAAAACGGTGGAAATACCTCTTCCACTGGTTGGGGTTATAAATTTTCAAAAGAAGAGGGAAAAAGGGCTTTATTAAGAACTCACACGACAGTTAATACTATTAGATATCTATATCAGCACCCAAAAGAGGCATGTAAGATATTTTCAATTGGTAGAGTATTTCGTAAAGAAAATATTGATAATACCCACCTGCCCGAGTTTTATCAAATTGAGGGAATTGTTTACGAGGAGCAAACGACTTTTAGACAATTGATCGGGGTGATTAAAGAGTTTTACAAGAGGATGGGTTTTGAAAAAATCCGTTTCAGACCAGGTTACTTCCCATACACTGAACCTAGCATGGAAGTCGATGTATTTTGGAATGGCGAATGGATGGAACTTGGCGGTTCAGGGCTATTTCGTCCGGAAGTAACCGAACCCGTTGGAATTAAAGAGCCGGTTCTTGCCTGGGGACTAGGTCTAGAAAGACTCGCTATGCTAAAATTCGGTTTGAATGACATGAGACGACTATACATAAGCGATCTTAAGTGGATTCGTAATCAACCTTTATTGTAAAAAATTAAAATAAATTTCAATTTTTTGTAAAATGTTTAGTATTGTCGATTATTCTATGTAGAGTTTATCGTAATGCAAGCGATAAATTTAAATATGAAACAGGGTTCCCTGTTTCAAAGGGGGCTATCAAAAACATATAACTATTTTTTTCATTATGTTTTTCCTCCCAAAATCGATAGCCCCTCTTACTCTCACCACATTTATAGATGATATGGTTTGAAAAAATGCTAGGAAAAATCATAAAAAGATTTTTATTTTTATGTACTTACTGATGAAATCTTAATAAATCATGAGGTAAAATGTTTAAGATATTTATCGAGGGAACTGTTCAAGGAGTTGGTTTTCGGCCATATATTTTTCGAAAAGCCAAAGAGCTTAAGTTGGTAGGTTCGGTTAAAAATACAGGCAACGGTGTTGAAATAATTGTTAATGATGAGAATTTTATTGAAAAACTAAATGATCTTCCGCCTCTTGCAAAGATTTCAAATTACTCTGTAAAATCTATTTCGCCAAAGCAAAAATTTACTGATTTTGTAATATTGAAAAGTACATATTCCAGAGGCGAAACCGAACTTCCTCCCGACATTTTCATATGCAAAGATTGTTTAAAAGAACTTAGGGATCAATTTAATCGTAGACATGATTACTACTTCATCACATGTACCAACTGTGGCCCGAGATTTTCAATGATTGAGGATTATCCATACGATAGACCTCTTACGTCAATGAAAGAATTTCCAATGTGTTCTCAGTGTGCTGAGGAATATACTAATCCTTTAAATCGACGATACCATGCGCAAACTGTTGCCTGCAAAAATTGCGGTCCAAAATTAAAGCTGCTAAATAATGAAAAAGACATTAGTGGAAAATCTGATTATGAAACAATCAAAAAGGCGATGGGATTAATTGCAACCGGAGAAACATTATCCATTAAGGGTATTGGTGGATTTCACATATGTTCGTTATGTGATGATGAAATTGTAACAAAGGTTAGAAACCTGCTGAACCGACCAAATAAACCTTTTGCAATTATGGTAAAAGATCTTGCAATGCTTGAAGATATTGCCTATTATTCACATGAAGAAAAGCTACTTTTGGAAAGCCCGCAAAGACCAATTGTTATTTTAAAAAAGAAAAACAAGCATGATTTCGATAAGATTTCTGAACTTGATTCAATTGGTGTGATGCTTCCGTATACTGCTTTACATTATCTAATGTTTGATCACATACAAGAACCATTGACAATGACATCGTGCAATATCCCTGGGGAACCAGTTTCTACAACAGAGATAATTGGTAAATATTTCTTAACTCATGAAAGAAAAATAGTAAATCGATGTGATGATTCGGTATTAAAAGTAATTCATAATAATTTATTTTTCCTAAGACGCTCAAGAGGATATACACCTGTTCCAGTTAGTTTACCAATTTTTTGTAAAGATACTCTTGCAGTTGGTGCAGAATTAAACAATGTTATTTGTACTGTAAAGAAAAATAAATGTTATATGTCTCAATATATCGGGGATACTTCAAAGTACAAGACATTTCGGTTTTTAAAAGAAGCTGTGAACGATTTCATAAGATTAACCCGTTTAAAGCCTGAAATTATTGCTTGTGATCTTCACCCCAATTACAATTCCACTGGCTTTGCAAAAGATTTCTCAGAAAAAATAGGAATCAAATGTATTCAAATTCAACATCATAAAGCTCATGTGGCTAGTGTTGCAGCTGAACATAAAATCAAGGATTATGTTGGAATTGCTGCTGATGGACTTGGCTATGGCGAGGATGGAAATCTTTGGGGTGGAGAGGTTTTCTATGTAAAAAATAACTGTGATTTTACAAGAATTGGACATCTTCAAGAGCAGCCACAGATTGGCGGTGATTCCGCTACAATATATCCAAAAAGAATGTTATTTGGAATATTAAGCACTTTTCTAGAAGAAAAAAAGATTATAAATTTAGATCTTTACAGCAACGAGGAACTAAAAATATTTTACAAGATGATTGAAAACAATTTCAAAACTCCTTTGACAACAAGTTCAGGAAGAATACTAGACTCAGTTGCTGCACTTCTAAAAATATGTGATAAAAGGACTTATGATGGTAGACCTGCAATGCTTCTAGAAAGCATTTCAACAAAACCTTTGAAATTAGCACCCAACATTGTAAGCAAAGGGCGTAAAAAAGTATTGTTAACAACCCCATTATTTGAGTTTTTAATAAAAAACCGTCAAAAAAAAGTGGGAAATTTGGCGGCAACTTCACATATGTATCTTGCGCAAGGTTTATACGAAATAGCGTTTCAGAAAGCAGCAATTGAAAATCTACCCATTGTCTTTTCAGGAGGAGTTGCTTACAACAGTATTATTTCAAATTTTATGATTAAAAATGATGTGCTTGTAAATAAAGAAATACCATGCGGTGATGGCGGCACTTGTTACGGACAAGCCTACCTTGCAAATATAAAAAATGGCTAAACTTTAACTCCCTTATTTTTGTTTTGGAACCCAATATGGACTGGAAATATCCTCAAATGCAGAAGAAGCAGCAGATGCCCCCTCACCAACAGCAGTAACAATCTGACGTACACCGCCAGTTATATCTCCAGCCCCATAAACTCGAGGAATATTTGTTCTCCCCGATCGGTCAATTTTTACATATCCATGTTCATCAAGTCTTAAACCTATTAAGCTTGCAAGTTGATTATTTGGAACTTCCCCGATTGCAACAAAAACCGCATCGGTTTTCAGCTCTTTTTCTTTCTTATCCTTAATACTTTTAAATGTAATACCTGTAACATTTTTATCGCCAGAAATTTTAACAACCTCGGTATTCCACAGTACTTGAATGTCTTCTCTTTCTATTGATTGTTTTAATGGTTGATCGCCTTTAAAGTCAGACCCGCGAACAAGAACCGTAACCTTTGCACCAAGATTCTTTAAATACAAAGCATCAGTCATAGCGGTATTTCCTCCACCAATCACAACCACTGGTTTATCCTTGTAAAAATATCCGTCACAAGTAGCGCAATAACTCACACCGTGGCCATAAAGTCGATCCTCGCCAGGAATGTTTAGTTTTCTATGGGATGTACCAGTAGCAAGAATCAACGTCTTTCCAACAAAATGACCATCGGTAGAAATCGCTTCGACCTGTTTACCTATCTTTATTTCAACAACCTCTTGTCCCTCTAAAACGGAAACATAATCTCTTACCTGAGAATTAATCATATCCATTAACTGTTTACCTGGAATACTTCTAAATCCTGGCCAATTCTCAACCATAGGGGTAATTGATACCTGACCACCAACCATTGCTTTCTCAAGAATAACAGTTTTCAGACCACTTCTAGCAGCATAAATACCAGCCGTTAGACCTGCAGGACCTCCCCCAACAATAATTACGTCAACTTCAATTTGTTCCTCGCTAGGTTGAATTTTCTTAGCTAATTCCTCAGCAGGTTTTAGTGTCACGAGTTCTGCAACAAAACGAACTTCTGGTTCAAATCCAAGGCTAATTGTCTTACCGTTAATAATTGTATGAGGAACAGCGCCAACATCATATTTTTTAGCAAGATCGGGATTTTCCATTGAATCGACTGCGTCAGCAGAAATAAGATCAGGACGTTCAATTGCTGCTTTAAATGCATTTAAAACTTGGCCAGGACAATATGGACAACTGAGTGTCACAAAAACTTGAACATTTCTAGGCTTATCAAGCTTAGAAAGCGTTTTCTTGGATTCTTTTGATAGATAACTATTTCTTTGAGAAATCATAATAATTGTATCAATAAAAGAGCGGCTCTCTTCACCAAAAGGTGCTCCAATGTATCTAATTCTATATGTTTCAGGATTGAACAGCACGGTAGGGGAACGAGTAACTGAATGTTTTTTAGAAAAATCATCACCAATCTTATGAAAATTCACAATAATTTTATTGGAAAGTTTTGAAAGTTCTTTAGCAAAAAGAGTTGTCAACGTGTTGAACTGGTCATTTTCACCGTCCTTTGTAAACACCTCAAGAATTACATTTTCTTTCAACTGCTTAAAACGTTCATTTAGTATCTTTTTTGCATCATCAGGTAGTGACCAATTTTTCAAGTCTTTATCCATAATTCATAACCCCGATCCACAATTTATTAACAAATACTTCTTTAAAAAAATTAAGTATCAACAAAATATTTTATCAACACAAATTAAAAAATAAAAATATTTATGAAACACCTCCCAAATTTCTTTTCGTGTTTGAAGTAAAAGCAAAAATTTGGTTGGAAATTGATACTAAATGTGTTATTGGAGAAGGTAGAGCTGAATTACTTCATAAAATTAAACAGTTAGGTTCACTTTCAGATGTAGCACGATCTATGTGTATGGCTTATAGTCATGCTTGGTCTGAAATAAAAGAGATCTCAGATGCAGCGGGCGGTCCAGTTATTAAAACCTCGAGAGGTGGAAAGGAAGGTGGTAGCTCTTATTTAACAGAGCTTGGTGAAAAAATTTTGAACCAATTTGATGAAGAAAAAAAAAGTTTAGAAGAATATTTATCTAAACGAAATGAGCTGTAATTTATTTTTTAACCTGTTAGTCTCCAATTTGAGCTTTTTGAAGTTTATTGCTATAATCTATACATACAGTTTTTATTTCTGTGAATTCATCGATTGCCGTTGTTCCAGCCTCACGTCCACCATTTCCTGTATTTTTTACTCCACCAAATGGGATATGCACTTCTGCACCTATTGTTGGAGCATTTATGTAAGTTATACCTGTCTCGAAATCATCAATTGCCTTAAATGCAATATTGACATCTTTTGTATAAATGGATGAAGAAAGACCGTAATCTATATCGTTTGCGACTCTTATTGCTTCATCGTAATCCTTGATTTTTATTACACTTAGAACTGGTGCAAATATTTCTTCTTTTGTAATTCTCATCCCATGTTTTGCTTCAAAAATCGTTGGTTGAACAAAAAAACCTTTGCTATATTCACCGTCGTTTAACTGTTTGCCACCATAGATTAGTTTTGCCCCTTCTTTTTTTCCTATCTCCACATATCTTAAAAAAGTATCAAGTTGCTGTTTACATGAAACAGGACCCATATTTGTTTTAGAATCAAGTGGATTTCCAATTTTCAAAGATTTTGTTCTATGTAACAGTTTTTTCATTACCCCATCATAAATTTTTTCATGAATGAGTAATCTACTTGTAGCAGTACATCTCTGCCCTTGGCTTCCGAATGCGCCAAAAAGCACCCCTTCTATTGCTAGATCAATGTTTGCATCATCCATTATTATCTGAGGATTTTTACCACCAAGCTCCAGTTTTACAGATTTTAAAAGTTTAGAGGCTTTAGTATAAACATCGATACCAGCTTCCACACCACCAGTAAACGATATTGCTTTTACACGTGGGTTTTCAACAATTTCATTTCCGACGACAGAGCCTGAACCTGTAACAAGGTTTAAAACACCTGCAGGAAGTTTTGCTTCTTCAAATATTTCCACTAATTTAGCAGCACATAATGGTGTCAATGATGCAGGTTTAAAAACAACAGTGTTACCACTTACAAGCGCTGCACCGATTTTCCAACATGGTATAGCAGTTGGAAAATTCCAAGGTGTAATACAACCCACAACGCCAATGGGTTGACGGACAGTCATACAAAACTTTTCATTAAGTTCAGAAGTTGTGGTTTCCCCAAAAAGTCTTCTACCTTCACCAGAAATATACTCAAGAAAATCGATTGATTCCTGAACATCACCTTTTCCTTCAGCAATTATTTTACCCATTTCTTTACTTACCGTTTCACCGAGTTCATCTTTTCTTTCTTTCATTATTTGAGAGGCTTTGAGAAT
>JAFGPP010000120.1 GCA_016936135.1 Thermoplasmatota archaeon | reverse complement strand
TGGAGATCTATTACATGTTTGTATTCATTGCTTCTATGGGCATCGTAGTCTGCCCATGGAACGTTAACTTCTTTATGTCTATTCCATTCTTTATTATTTAGACTAGTCTTTTGCATCCCTATCCCTAAAGGATGCAATTGACTAGTTCTTCAAAAAATAATGACACAAAACACGATTTTTGAAAAAATTTATATTATATGACTGGATAACACTCTGAAAGAGGAAGCTTTATGGCTATAGGATTCGTACTAATAAGTGCCGCACCGGCACATGAACATGAGGTGTATAATAAACTTTCAAAAGTTCCTGAGATCGTCGAGTTACATCCACTGTTCGGAGAATATGACCTCATAGCCAAGATTAAGGCAGATGACTTTGAAAAACTGGGACATCTGGTAGTAAATAAGATTAGATCGATAGATGGTGTAATCGATACCAAAACTTTAACTGGAACAAAATTTTAAAGAGGTGAAAAAAAAATGGCTGATCCAATAAGTTATTTTTTAGGTATGCTGATGCTAGTATTTGCCCTTGCAAGTATTGTCGCAGGGATTTTCACTGCATACTTTGGTTCGGGTAAGAGCAGAGCAGTTGGTGCCATATTAATTATCATTGGGCTGATTGTATTTGTTATATTCCTCTATGGTGCAGGGATCTTATCATCCTTCATGGGAGAACCAACGGGCCTATTGAATCTAAAGGGTTCAATTGTTAACGGCGTTGTAGCAGTTGTCGGTGCAGTCGTTGGGGCATTAATCGCACTTGGAATATTCCTGATGGCCATAATGAAGGCGTAGATATTTTCTACCCTCAACTTTTTTTCTTTTTATGTTTTTTAAAAATAGCCTTTTAGATTTTTACATATAATCTAGAATCATATCAATAAAATAACAATGGACTCTTGTATCATTTGTTAACTCCGGATGAAACGACATTGCCAGAAATTCTTTTTCCTGTACCATAATGATTCCCTCTTCAATTTCCGAAAGGGAATTACAACCTGACCAGATCTTTTTGATAATAGGTGCACGAATAAACACTGCATTAAATGAATTTTCAAATCCTTTAATTTCAATTTGTTTTTCAAAGGATTGTTTTTGTCTTCCAAATGCATTTCTAGCAACCTGCATAGAAATCGCATTCAGTGGAAAAATATCGCTTCTCTTGTCTGAAATTTCACTGGCTAGAATAACACATCCTGCACATGTTCCCATTATAGGCAGATTATGATTTTTTATTCTAGCACACAAAACATCTCTCAAATTTGATTCTTGAATCAATCTAGAAATTGTTGTACTTTCTCCGCCAGGAAGTATCAACGCATCAACAGCATTAAGATTTTTTTCATTATTTACAACTGATACATTACCGCAAATATTTTTTTCCTTCAGGGCTTTTCGCATCGATTCTAAATGCTCTGAAACGGCACCCTGGACTCCAAGCACTCCTACGTCAATATCTTTTACCATCCTCTTTCCTGTAACATTTGCTCAGGAGGAATCGTACCAATTTCAATACCGTGCATGGCATCTCCAAGATCCTTGCTAACTTTTGCAATTATATCGGGCTCATCAAAATGAGTAACAGCCTTGACAATTGCCCTAGCACGTTTTTCTGGGTCTTGTGACTTAAAAATCCCGGATCCAACAAAAACACCATCGCTTCCCAATTGCATCATTATTGACGCATCTGCCGGAGTTGCAATTCCTCCTGCAGCAAAATTAACAACGGGAAGTCGTTGTATTTTTTTGATTTCTTTAAGAATTTCGGTTATTTCCTTAATTACAGTAACATACTCATATTCTTCAAAAACGATAGTATTCTTTGTTATTTTTTTATTGGTCAGTGTAGTAGCACTGTTAACATAACTTTGAGAATAAGTTTCCGAAAGCTTTTCAATTTCAGAGGAATCCATTTCCTTCAGGGTTTTAATCATGCTTGTAACCATTCTTTGATGACGAATGGCCTCAACAATATTTCCAGTTCCTGCTTCTCCCTTGGTTCTCATCATGGCTGCGCCCTCCCAAATTCTTCTGACAGCCTCGCCCAAGTTTCTGCATCCACAAACAAATGGAACAGTAAATTTTCTCTTATCAATATGGTAATACGGATCAGCTGGCGTAAGGACTTCCGATTCGTCAATCATATCAACACCTATAGATTCCAATGCTTGAGCTTCTGCAAAATGACCAATCCTTGCCTTAGCCATAACAGGGATACTTACCTCATGCATGATCTCCTGGATTTTTGAAATGTCTGCCATACGTGCCACACCGCCATGGGCTCTAATATCAGCAGGTACCCTTTCAAGAGCCATTACGGCCACAGCACCGCTAATCTCGGCAATCTTTGCCTGTTCTGCATTTGTTACATCCATTACAACACCGCCTTTTTGCATTTTTGCAAAACCTTTTTTAATCAGTGTTGTACCAAATCTTAATTTGGCAATATCTAAATTTTTCATTATCGTCCCCACAAACGTTATTGAACCAATTTCCCGTATATATTCCTCCTTATTAAGGACTATGGTTATAAAAATTTATTTGTTGTTTTTTCTTTGAAGATTACTCTGTAAATATTAATCTAGTTTTTAATTAAAATTGTAATTTTCGTTGTTTGACGATAGTTTATTGCAAAAGATTAATAAGTAAAATTAACAATTGTTAATATGTGAAGGTCTGGTATAATAAGTTTTTAAAACTTTTATACACATTTTTATATTTCCTCCTTTAACCAGACCTCACTTTCTCCTTCAAAATTAGAACGTATTACCAGCGATTCTTAAGAGATTCCATTATTTCCTTGCCAAAGGGCGTCAAACCGTACAATTTGACATCCTTTCCCCCAC
The DNA here is from genome assembly GCA_016936135.1 of Thermoplasmatota archaeon. Lineage (GTDB taxonomy): Archaea > Thermoplasmatota > E2 > DHVEG-1 > DHVEG-1 > JAFGPP01. Next base: position 8,328 of record JAFGPP010000120.1, on the reverse strand, counting down.
TTTGTATTTCAACCACATTCAAGCTTAGTAAAGATTCTTCTTGCCTGTATCTTGATTCCATTCCTCTAATTGCACCTATCACGTTAGTGGGAGTTGTTTTTACATTGTAAGCAATTTCAGAAGTATAGCTACAACTTGGACTAATTTCAAAAAGATACTCTGCGATCTTTTTTCGAATGCTACTTCTTCTTAATGCCCTGATTACCAGTGGCCTTAAATCAGAAGAAGTAACCGAATTTTCCTGTCCGTGCATCCCGTCCAAAGTATCGCATGACGTATGCAAACACTCATTTATATATTATTTCCCAACGAATAATTATCTACATACACACTTACATATGTAGATAAAAACAAACTCGCTGCTTAATCATTGTCTTTCCAATTACCTGTTAAAAAGTTGATTTTTTGATGAGATTTTAAGTTATAAATTACCTGTTATATTATTTTAGGTAGATACCCAAATATAAGTAAAAGCCAGTATTTTATTAATTTCCATCTGTTGGGAGCAAAAGTTTTAATCATGAAAACATTAGATTTGCCAGATGTTCAATCCGAACCATCTTCATATCATTTCAAATTGACTAGAGTGGGAGTAACCGGTGTTAAAAAACTAGTTCATGTGAAAAGACCATCGATGAAAGTTGCTAATCCATTGATAGTAAAAATGGATCTTTTTGTCGATCTTCCTGCTTTTCAAAAAGGCAGTCACATGTCCAGAAACCTTGAATTGGTGGCCGAAATAATCGATACGAACTTACAAAATCCAGTTTCAGATCTGGAGACTTTTTGTGCAAAAGTAGCAGAACAGTTACTAGAAAAACATGATTATGCTACTTTCTCAGAGGTTAAAGCCGAAGCCGATTATTTCCTAGAAAGAACTTATCCGTCTGGAAAGAAAGGTTTGGAGCCTTATAAAATTCTAGCTGAGGCAAGATCTAATAAAAACGGTGACGTGAAGAAGATGATAGGTGTAAAGGTAATCGGTATGACTGCGTGCCCCTGCGCATTAGAAATAATTCGCAAAATTGACAGTTATTTACCAGATATGGTTCCTCCCACACATAATCAAAGAAATATAACAACTTTGATGATGGAAGTACCAGGTAATGATAAATCTGTTGATGCAAATGATTTAATTGAGATTGCAGAGAAATCGTTTAGTTCACCAACATATGCCATCCTAAAGCGTGGGGATGAAGGAAACCTGGTTTATAACGCCCACAAAAATCCTAAATTTGTCGAGGATGTTGTTAGAGACATTCTTAGTGAGATTTTAAAGAAATACAAAAATTTGAAAGATGATGTAATAGTTATTATAAGAAGTGAAAGCGAGGAGTCAATTCATAAACATAATGCCTTTGCAGAACGTATTACAACATTAGGGGAACTTAGGAAATAAATTGATTAAATCCAAAAAGTGCAAAAGTTTTGAAAATACAAGACATCCCAGTCATAGGAATGTTCTTAAACATATGAGAAAATCTCCCCTCGTGTAGTGACAATGAGTAGTAATACACTTGTAGCATATTTTACAAAGGGTGGAGCTTCTGAGGAATACGCTAAGGTAATTGCAAAGACACTCACAGCGAATGGATTTTTGGTCGAAACTTGCAATCTTGCACATGATATTCCTGACATTGCATCTTTTGACACGGTTGTTCTGGGGACTGGTGTTAGGATTTCCAGAGTTTACCGGCGCTGGAAGAAGGTCCTAAAACAAAAAGCGCTCAGCAGCAAAAATCTGTATATGTTTCTGTCTAGTGGTATGGCAATTGAGGAGCCAGACAAAGCTGTCGAAAAATTCTTACGTCCATTGATAGAAAAGTATGGTCTCAAGCCGAAGTCGCTGGTTTCATTTCCTGGAAAGATTCCAGAGAAATGGGCCAAGCTAGATGGTCAAAAAGAGACAATGAACCTTGATAAAGCCAAAGTATGGGCTATGGAGATTGCCCGTCAAGTTCAAGACCTTTGATTCCAGGTTGGACAAAAAGGAAAAGAAAAGGTACATCGCCTAAAGGTTTTGCGACCCCATATTCTTTTACCAACTATATTCTTCAATTGCAGTGATTGTAAAATTTAAAGGATCCTGCCACCTTCTTTGCTTTTTTCCAGGCCTCCTGGGAACTCATTCCATCTGCAAGATAGTCATTGAAGAGCTGTTTGACCAGTTCATAACCTTCCCTGGTTTTAACATAGTCCAAATCTTCCGTTAGGTTGATCAGCCATTTCGGGTCTGTTTTTTTGGTACCTTCGAGTTCCTTTTTCTTCAACTTAATGGCCTCCAGTTATCTTAGGAATTGGCAATATGTTCAATTCGACGACAGGGATCTTTCATCAAAATAAACAAAAGGAAGGAATCTAAAGACGAGATTCCTTCAATGCTATACTTTGTCTTTATTTATATATAAATATTGCCCGAGAAAATCACATACTGGCTTTTTGTCACCACTGTTGACCTGTAAAGTATCTATCGGGCAGAAACTATTTATTCCCATTCTGGATATTAAAATGGGGATGGAAATTCAGAAGGACGAATTGATACAATTCCATGCGTTTTTGCTTCATGTGAGAAACCATTTGGAATGCATTGAGAAGAATTGCGATCAAGATTCCTTTTCATCTTATGACTCCCTGAACGTTGCCCCACAACAGGTAAACAGGTCAAAGGACGAGCATAAGTTGGCAGTTTTTGAACTCTGCAAGGGAATCTCAGAGATGGTGATGGTCGAGGACTCTTCGGCCCTGCACAAAATCTGCAAAAATCTGGAGAATCTTTATGCCCGATTCAGATAGTTAAAAATTACCACCCAACACTTGATAATTCGCCACCGCCTTCGAAAGTAACTTTTAAATCGACTTATTTGCTGCTTGTTTTTCAGATTACTCAAAAATAATTATTTTTATAACTAAATAAAAAATACATCTTCTCCCTACAAATACGCCTTTCCCTCATAGATTTTACACATTCGGATAGACTGGAATACCAGAAAGATTTAAAATTAAATTTTAGGATACCTCCCCGCATGGCAAAATACAAAATAGCATGGTTACCAGGTGACGGCGTTGGTAACGATGTAATGGATGCGGCAAAAATTGTTCTTGACACTATTAACATCGATGCAGAATATATTCCCGGGGATATAGGATGGGAATTCTGGAAAAAAGAAGGAGATCCTCTTCCCCAACGTACAATTGATATTCTTAAGGAATCGGACTGTGGTCTGTTTGGTGCAATTACATCAAAGCCAAATCAGGAAGCTCAAAAAGAACTCAATCCAAAACTGAGAAATAAAGAATACGTCTATTCAAGTCCAATCGTGCGTCTCAGACAGTTGTTCAATCTTCATACCAACCTGCGACCGTGCAAGGCATACCCAGGAAATCCATTGAATTATAGAGACGATATAGATCTGGTTGTTTTCAGAGAAAACACCGAAGGTCTTTATGCAGGCGTTGAATTCAGCCCTTTACCAAAAGTAGTTTTTGATGCCTTAATGACACACAAAAAGATGAAAAAATTTGAAAATGTTCCTCTTGAAGACATTGCAGTTTCCTGTCGTATTTTTACAAGAAAAGCCTGCCAAAACATTGTAAGGCAGGCATTTGAGTATGCAAAAGAGCACAATCGAAAGAGTGTAACCCTGATTGAAAAACCAAATGTAATCAGGGAAACAAGCGGTATGATGGTTCAGGAGGCAAGAAAAATTGCCACCAATTACCCAGACATCGAATTTTTTGAAGCAAACGTTGATGCAATGTGTATGTGGCTTGTAAAAAATCCGCAAGATTATGATGTGCTTGTTTCCTCAAACATGTTTGGTGATATCATTTCCGATCTATGTGCACAACTTGTAGGTGGACTTGGATTTGCTGCAAGTGGAAATATAGGCGATAAATTTGCAGTTTTCGAACCAACTCATGGAAGTGCACCAAAATATGCAGGCCAGTATAAAGTAAATCCAATTGCAATGATTAGGTCAGTAAAGCTGATGCTTGATTGGTTAGGCGAAAAAAAGCATGCAGAAAACCTAGAAACTGCCATTGCCAGTATTGTATCTGAAGGAAAAGTAAAAACATATGATCTTGGTGGCTCAAATACAACTCTTGAGGTTGCAGAGGAAATTGCTAAGCGCATAGTATAAGATTTCTTTACCTAGAAAACCATTTAAACGCTAAGTGGATACCAAAAAAAACTGGAGAATATTTTCCATGGCTGAGAAAAGAAAAGTCATTATCATGGGAGCAGCGGGCAGGGATTTTCATAATTTCAATGTATTTTTCAGAAAGAATAAAAATTACAATGTAGTTGCCTTTACGGCAACCCAAATTCCAGATATTGCAGGTAGAAAGTATCCCCCAGAATTGTCAGGTGAACTTTATCCGGATGGCATTCCAGTTTACCCGGAAGAAGAAGTTTCCGAACTTATCGAGAAACACGATATTGATGATGTTAATTTTGCTTACAGCGATTTACCATACAATTATGTAATGGAGCGGTCAGCAGTTATCAATGCTGCTGGGGCAAACTTCGTGCTACTCGGGCCAAAACAAACTATGATAAAATCAAAAAAACCAGTTATTGCAGTGTGTGCTGTGCGTACCGGTTGTGGAAAATCACAGATATCAAGAAAAATTTTTGAAATTCTAAAAAATAAAGGTTTAAGAGTTGTCTCAATTCGCCACCCCATGCCATACGATTCCGATCTTTCAACCCAGATTTGCCAGAGGTTTGCTAGTTACGATGACTTGGACAAATATAACTGTACCATTGAGGAAAGAGAGGAATATGAACCTTACATTGACATAGGTGGAGTCATCTATGCGGGTGTTGATTACGAAAAAATCCTTAAAGAAGCAGAAAAAGAAGCTGACATAATAATATGGGATGGAGGAAACAACGATTTCTCATTTTATGAACCGGACTTGTTAATCACAATTGCAGATCCGCATCGACCAGGTCACGAAATTTCATACTATCCTGGTGCAGTTAATATCATTTTAGCAGATATTGTAATCATAAATAAGGTAAACACTGCCAAAAAAGAAGGTATTGCAACAGTAAAAGCAAATGTAAAAGATCTCAATCCAACAGCAAAAATTATCGAGGGAATTTCTTCTATTACAGTAGATGAGGCAGATTTAATCAGGGGAAAAAGGGTATTGGTAATCGAGGATGGTCCTACCGTAACACATGGAAGTATGAAATACGGTGCGGGAATTGTTGCTGCAAAGGATTACGAGGCGGAAGAAATAATCGATCCAAGGGAATACGCAGTCGGCTCTATTGTGGATGTGTTTGGTAAATACAATCATCTTACAAAAGTCCTTCCAGCAATGGGATATGGTAAAAAACAGATTAGTGAATTAGAACAAACTATCAACAATGCTAACTGTGATGTCGTTGTAAGCGGGACACCAATAGATTTAAACCGAGTTTTAAATTCAGATAAACCCATAGTGCGAGTTAAATATGGAGTTGGGGACGAAACTGCAAAAGAATTGGAAAAAATTATTGATGAATCGGTAAAAAAATTTACTTTAGTTTAGTTCCTTCCAGTGCAAATTGAGCAAGCAGAGCTTCTAGTTGAATGTGTGGATTGCAACCTTCGGTTAGTCTGAATTCAATTTCTCCTGTCTTTTCTACAAGTCTGATCTTGCTTTCATCAGAAATTGTAGTAAGATCAAAGATGCTTTGATGTATTTGTCTTATTACATCTTCTCCGCTCAATCCATATGTTATCAAAAGATCGTAGAGTTTATTTCTAGATTTTATAAAATCGCCTTTCAATGCAATTTCAATGAGTTCTTTAACATCTTCAGGTTTTGCAGTAGATGCAGTTTCGTATAAGAGATCCGCAGTTATTTTTTTATCAACGGATGCTCCGACCTGAAGTATGTTTATTGCTTTTCTTAAATCGCCTTTGGCAATAAAAATTAGGGCTTCAAGACCGTCTGACGTTATCTCAAGTTTCTCGTTTGAAGCAATTTTCCTCATATATTTTTTTATTGACTCTGATTTGAGAGGTTTAAATCTAAAGACGGTGCATCTGGACTGAATGGGTTCGATGACTTTTGAAGAATAATTTACAGAAAGAATAAACCTGCATATGTGGGTATATCTCTCCATTGTTCTTCTGAGAGCTGCCTGGGCATCTGTAGTTAAAGAGTCCGCTTCGTCAAGAAAAATTATTTTAAATTTGGTATTTCCAATAGGGGCAGTTCTTGCAAAATCTTTTATTTTACCCCTGATTATTCCAATTCCTCTTTCATCACTTGCATTCAATTCATTGAAATTCTGTTTCCAGTTTGAACCAAACACATCATGTGCTAGTGCCAGAGCAGAAGTTGTTTTTCCGGTGCCTGCAGGACCTGCAAACATCAGATGAGGGACTGTTTTTGCTTTTGCGTATGCTATAAGTCGCTCTACAACTTCATCCTGACCAACTACTTCTGAAAGGGTTTTTGGACGGTACTTTTCAATCCAAATGTCATCCATAAATTACCGACATGGTATCTTATTCAATTGGTTAAACCTTTTTATTAAAAGAAGAGGATTACTGATTATTTACCTGCCAGTATACTCATAATTATCTTATCAAAAACAATTTTTTTGTAAATTTAAATTTGAGGTTTTCGTAGTGGTTTCTAACATTATAGAAAATCAAATCGATTTAAAAAAATAAATTGAATAAATTATGCAGAATTCGGATAATCGGGTTATTTAATTTATTTAATGGAAATTTTGCCTTTGCCATTACCCACTCGCTCTGTCCCCCGTGCTCATCCTCCGCTATAACATAGGCAGGCTTGTCTTTTCCGAAACAGTTAATGCTGCCCTCTTCTCCAGAGTTGTAGTAACCTGTCCACTCGTCGACAACATTGTTGTTGTACCAGGATATCCCGTATCTTATCCTGTCGCCGTCCGGGTCGATAGAAGCCACTTTTAATTGGAAGCTGTTCTTGTCGTAAACATGACTGGGTTTTGCCGGAGGATTGTTTTCAAAATCTTCGATTTTAGCTAGCCAGGCCCCGCCTTTAGCTCCAGCAACTACATAATTACCGTCATTTGACTTTATAACATCACTGATTCTCGATCCTTCAATCACTTTATCCCACAGTTTGTTGCCGTTTCCATCGGTTTTCAGTATCCATCCAGTAAAATCTGGTAAACCAGAATGTCTCACACCTGTAACCACATAGCCGCCATCATCTGACATTGCAATTGAATTACCAGAATCTTGATCTGTTCCCCCATAATGCCTTATCCACTCCAGGTTTCCCAAACCATCAGTTTTGAAAAGACAAACATCAGCCCATGCTTCATATGCTGGTGTATAACTACCGGCAATAATATAACCTCCGTCATCAGTTTGGATTAAATCTTCACCTTGCTCATAGACGTATCTACCATATCTATAATTCCAAAGTTCGTTTCCCTCGCTGTCGGTTTTTAAAAGCCATGCACCGTTTCCAGTTATAACAAATCCTCCATCATTTGATTGTATCAAACTATAACCAACATCGTCTAAATAAGTTCTGTTCCAAAGTTCGTTTCCATTTTTATCTGTTTTTATTAGCCAAGTTGCCGGTGTTTCAGTAGAACCATAATAACCAAGAATTGCCAAAATAACATATCCACCAGAAACCTCTATTACACTCATACCCCACGAAGGCCCTTTTCTATCATGTCTTTTAAAGGTCTTGTACCACAACTCGTTACCAACTTCATCAGTTTTAATTAGAAAAACCTGTTTTAATCCGTCCTTTAGAATATATCCATCAGCACCGGTACATAGATAACTTCCATCACTGCATTCTATAACACAATAAGCCCCATCGTCGTATTCACCACCAAAGTAAGTTACCCATTCCTTGATCCCATTCCCATCTGTTTTAATTAAAAAAGCATCTTCACCTGTTGTCCCAGCTAAAACAAACCCGTCATCAGATGTCTGTTGTACTGATATAATCTGACCATTTTCATAAACTTTGCTCCAGATAATGTTGGGCAGGTCATCTGAACCGTCTGAATCCGATAATTCTTCTCTGCAATTCAAGCTTAAGGGTTCTGGGAATTGTATTTTTCCATTATACTTCCAATTATCAGTTGAGAATCCATCTTCCAACCACTCATAATCATTCATAAATTGGTTATGGTAAAAATTCTCATAATTATCATTTTTCTGGCAATACGAATTATCAAACAATGTTGAATCCCCTATTGAATTTGGAAAGAAATTCACACTGATTAAAACTATTAATGTTCCAAGAATCAGGAATTTTTTCATTTTTAGTTCCCCCCCTTGTGTTTCATTGAAATAAATAATA